>NZ_FOEG01000009.1 GCF_900110585.1 Aquisalimonas asiatica
GCCCCAAGGGCGGCATCAACGTCTACCGCTTCGACCCGGAGACCCAGACCCTCGATGCGGAGTGGACGCCACGGGGCTGGTTCGCGTTTTGATGGTGAGCGCTGTGGCTCCGATCGGCATGCGGTAATCGGGCGCTGCGTGTATGTTGTGGATTGCGCGTCACTTTGAGAGGCATCGACCATGACCAAGGAGACCCCGGCGCCGGACGGGCAACCGCGTTGCGCCTGGTGCGGGACGGCACCGGACATGCTGGCCTACCACGACACCGAATGGGGGTTCCCGGTGCGTGACGACCGCCGGCTGTTCGAGAAGCTGAGCCTGGAGAGTTTCCAGTCCGGTCTGAGCTGGCGCACGATTCTCGCCAAGCGGGAGAACTTTCGCGCCGCTTTCCATGGGTTCGATTTCGAGCGCGTGGCCGGATTCGGTCACGGCGATGTGGAGCGGCTGCTGGGCGACGCCGGCATTGTTCGCCACCGCGGCAAGATCGAGGCGGTGATCAATAATGCGCAGAAAGCCCGGGCGATGGCCGAGCAGCACGGGTCGCTGGCTGCGTTCTTCTGGCGCTACGAGCCGGACGGGGCGCCGGCTGCCGCGCCGCAGACGGTATCGACTTCAGCGGAGTCGGTTGCATTGTCCCGTGATCTCAAGAAACTCGGTTGGAGGTTCGTCGGCCCCACAACCGTCTACGCTTTTATGCAGGCCATGGGACTGATCAATGACCATGCCGAGGGTTGCGTGATTCGCGGCGCTGCCGCGCACGCACGGGAGTCGTTCGTGCGGCCCGTTGTCGGCCGCTGAATACGGAGGGAGAAAGACATGGACTCAGCAACCGAACACCGTGGTGCCTGCCTCTGCGGCGCCGTCAGCGTCGTTGCCACGGTGAAAAGCGATCACATGGGCGTGTGCCACTGCGTCATGTGCCGGAAGTGGGGTGGTGGGCCGCTCATGGCGGTCGAGTGCGGAAGTGCCGTGACGTTCCAGGGCGAGGATCAGATCGCCACGTTCAGCTCCTCGGAATGGGCGGAGCGCGGCTTCTGCCGGGTCTGTGGCACACACCTGTTCTACCGCCTGAAGGAGGATGGCTTCTACGCCATTCCTGTGGGGCTGTTCGACGGCGACGGGGCGTGGACGCTGTCCGAGGAGATCTTCATCGATCACAAGCCCGCCTTCTACTCGTTCGCCGAGAAGACCAGGGCGCTCACCGGCGCCGAGGTGTTTGCGCAGTATTCAGGCAGCTAGGCGAGGCGCTCACCGTATGCGCTGGACAGCGCGCGATAGACTTCGCCCATCGCCTGCATGCCCGAGCGGGCTTCCGCGAATGTCTCGCTCCTCGGTGCACCTGCGTCACGGCTGTTCATCAACACGTTACGCCTCCTGCAACGGAAATGGGACAGGGCCCCGCCCGCGCGTTGCGAGGGCGGAGCCTGTTGCGATTCGATACCATGCAGGCGCGATGCGCAGCCACTCGCAGTACGACGTATGAAACTGGATTGGGGACGGTATGACAACGGACAGGGACGAAGACGCAGCCGGGCGGAAACAGGCGGTGCTCGGCATCATCGGCGGGAGCGGACTCTATGATCTGCCTGGCCTCGACAATGCGCGTTGGGAAGGCGTCGAAAGCCCGTGGGGCGAGGCGTCGGACGAGATCCTGTTCGCGGAGATCGACGGCCTGCCGGTCAGATTCCTGCCGCGCCATGGACGCGGCCATCGTCTGGCGCCCGGCGATATCAACTACCGCGCCAACATTGATGCCCTGAAACGGGCGGGTGTCACCGATCTCGTCTCGTTCTCCGCGTGCGGTTCACTGCGTGAGGACTATCCGCCAGGGCAGTTCGTGCTGGTGGACCAGTTCATCGACCAGACCCGCGACCGGGAGCGGAGCTTCTTCGGCGCCGGCTGTGTGGCCCATGTCTCCATGGCCGATCCGGTCAGCCCCACCCTGGTCACGCTTCTCCGGGAGGCGATGGCACAAGAGCAGGTCGACGCCTCGGAATCCGGGACTTACGTCGTCATCGACGGGCCGCAGTTCTCGTCCCGGGCGGAGTCGCGGCTGTACCGGTCCTGGGGCTGTGACGTGATCGGCATGACCAATATGCCGGAGGCGAAGCTGGCTCGCGAGGCCGAGCTGGCGTATGCGACCGTGGCCATGGTCACCGACTACGACTGCTGGCACGACACCCACGACGCTGTCGACGTGGCCGGGGTGCTGGCGGTGATGAAGCGAAATACGGAGCAGGCGAAGCGCGTCATCCGTCGATTGGGCAGCACGTTTCCACGCGAACACCCGCCTTGCCCGGAAGCCGATCAAGCCCTGGACGTGGCCATTGTGACTGCACCGGAGCGCCGCGACCCGGATATCGTCCGTAAACTGGATGCCGTGGCCGGGCGGCGGCTATAACCGGCGCGTCGCGCTTGAACTTCGGGCGGGTCGCTCCCATTGTTCCGCTATGATGCGGATCTGCAGCTGCTACACGCGGTGGCTGCAGTTCTGTTTTTCTCATGCAGCCGGGAGAGTCTGAATGGCCAGTAGCGACGCCACGTACACCCCGCCGAGAGTCTGGACCTGGGACGCCGAGAGTGGCGGCAAGTTCGCCAGCATCAACCGCCCCATCGCCGGGCCCACCCACGAAAAGGCTCTACCCGTGGGGAAGCACCCCCTGCAGCTCTACTCACTGGCCACGCCCAACGGCGTGAAGGTCACCATCATGCTGGAGGAGTTGCTGGCGCTCGGGCACCAGGGCGCCGAGTACGACGCGCACCTGATCCGTATCACGGAAGGGGAGCAGTTCGGCAGCGGCTTCGTCGAGATCAACCCCAACTCCAAAATCCCCGCCATGGTGGATCAGAGCACCACGCCGTCGACACGGGTGTTCGAGTCCGGCTCGATCCTGTTCTATCTGGCAGAGAAGTTCGGCGCCTTCATGCCGCAGGACGCCCGCGGCCGCACGGAATGCATGAACTGGCTATTCTGGCAGATGGGCATGGCGCCGCTGCTGGGCGGTGGCTTCGGCCATTTCTACGCCTACGCCCCGGAGAACTACGAGTACCCGATCAACCGCTTCACCATGGAAGTGAAGCGTCAGCTCGACGTCCTCGACCGGACGCTGGCCCAGCGGCCCTATGTGGCAGGCGACGATTACACCATTGCCGACATGGCCATCTGGCCGTGGTACGGCGCATTGGCACTGGGGCGGCTCTACGATGCGGCCGAGTACCTGCAGGTGCATTCCTACGAGCATGTGGTCCGCTGGGCGGAAACCATCGATCAGCGCCCGGCCGTGGCGCGGGGCCGGATGGTCAACCGCGTCTGGGGCGAGCCCCACGAGCAGCTCCCCGAGCGTCACGACGCCAGCGACTTCGCGCTGCGCACCCAGGACAAGCTCGATGCGGCCAAGGGCGAGTAGCGGGGCAGCACCAATGGCAACAGTCTCGTCACTGGATGAAGCCGTGGAGTTGCTGGCGCAACTGCACGGGCTGGCTGTAGACGGTGAGCGGGCAGCGCTGGATGCCCGCATCACCGAGTTGGGCGCGAAACTGGACGCGGCACGGCGGGAAGCTGACCAGCTGCAGGAGCGGATCGCATCGCTCGAATCCGAGAACCGCACCCTGAAGCAGGCGGCAGCGGGGAGTGACGAGCCGGTGGAGGTGAAGAACGGCTGCTATCGCTTCGACGGCGACGACGCTCTTTACTGCCCCTTGTGCTGGGACAACAAACGCCACAAGGCCCGTACCACGCGCATCTCCTCGCGCCAGCGGGTGTGTGGTACCTGCCGGTCGCCGGTCAGCGCCTAGTCGACCCGCGGCGCGGGGCGTCGTTCAGCGAATCGATTGAGTGGGCTGCGCTGAACAGGCTTGACAGCTTCGTTATGTTAGCAAGGTACGATATAACATAACGGAGGCGGGATGACGCGTAATTCACTTCTGGGGGGTGCGCTCGCAACGGCGGCACTCGTATCATTCTCAGCCCATGGCGATGAATCGGCTGCCGCGGAATACAGTGTCCTGGGGCCCATTCTGGTGGTGCCGGTGACGTCCGGTGACGGGGCCACAGACTTCTCCAGGTTCGAGGTCGACGGCTTGCCGCGGGGCGATGGCGATGTCGCCCGCATCGCCCGGCTGTCGCCGGGTGTGCAGACGGGCTCCGGCACCGGTAGCGCCGGCCGGGCCGGCGAGGTCGACCCGGAGCGGCTGTCCATTTCCGGCGGCCGTTTCTACCAGAACCGTTTCACAGTGGACGGGTTTGCGAACGACAGCCTGCTGGATCCGGGCTGGGACCGGGAAACGGTGCCCTACGACACCCCCGGGCACCAGAATCGTCAGTTTCTGCCCGGGCACCTGATCGAGTCCGTATCGGTTCAGGACAGCAATATCCGGGTAACGGAAGGCGGATTCACGGGGGGCGTGGTGGACGTGGACACCATCTCCGCCTCGCCCGTGCTCACGGGGCGCGTGGGCGTGGGCGGGCAGCGCCCCGGTTGGTCGCAGTTCCAGCGCCGGGAAGCAGCGCCTGATGCACCCGAGCCCCGGTTCAGCAAACGGCAAGGAGATGCTTACGTTTCCGGGCCACTGGGTGATCGCACGCGAGCGCTCCTGTCGGCGAGTCGGCTGCAGTCTCGGGTGGACTTCGAGTCCAGCGATGACGATGGGCAAACCGCCACCGAGCGCAACACCAGCGACCACTATCTCGGCAAGGTCGAGCACGACCTCGAGGGCGGAGGCCTGCTTGAATTCACGGGTGTCCATGCACCTTACGAAGGCACCGATTTCGGTGCCTCGAGAAACCGCGATCCGTCCGACGTCACGCTTAGGCACCAGACCATCAGCACCGGGCTCAACTCCCGCATGCTGCTGCCGGTCGCCGGGGGAACGCTGAAGCAGCGGCTCGGCGTGCAGCACTCCGAAAACCGGCGTCGCTCGGATTCCAACCGCTTCAACTGGGCGCCCGTTGGCAGCAAGGCGGACTGCACCAGCGATATCTGGTGCACCCAGGGCGGCTTCGGTGACATCGACAAGTACGAGCAGGGCGTCGACTCCCATACCGCGTTCACCGCTCCGGCCGTTGACGTGGGGCGCACCTCCCACGTACTGACGTTCGGCGGCGAGTTGGGCTATACCGAGGGCCGGTTCGACGTCGATGAAGCCTCGAATTACACACTCTCCAGTCGTGACAGCCGGGGCTCCGGGGATACCCCTGACGACTGCGCGGCCGACGATCCCGCCTGTATCGAGGGCGAGCAGTTCATGGAAGAGCGCAGCTTCACGCCGGAGAGCAGCACGTCCGCCTCGCTGGCGCGCATGGCCCTGTTCGTCGAGGATGAAATGACCTTCGGCCGTTTCATGCTGCGCGGTGGGCTGCGGTACGACTACAACGACCTGCTGCAGAACCACGATATCGCCCCACGCCTTTACGGGCGCTACGATCTGTTCGACGACGGCGCGACCACCTTGAAAGCCGGTGCCGGCCGCTACTACGGGCGCACGTTTCTCGGTTTCAAACTGCGCGAAGGCCGCAACCCGATCTTTGATGAAGAGCGGGAGCTGGAGAACGGTCAGCCGGGTGACTGGGAGCGCACCGGCGAGGCGTTTCCGAACTTCCGTTTCGACGACGACCTGCGCACGCCCTATGCGGACGAGTACTCCGTCGGGATCGAGCAGCGCATTGATGGATGGGGGCTGGTGGATCTGCAGTACGTCCGCCGTGACTACCGTGACGAGTTCATGCGCCGGGATCGGGACCCTGGGCCGGGGGAACAGCTCGACAGCCCCATGACCAACGACGGCCGGACCGATTATCAGTCCGTTCGCCTGAACTGGCAGGCACGCTGGCAGAACGCGTCAGTGTTGGCCAACGTGACCTGGCAGGAGTCCGACAGCGGTGATCTCAGCTATGACCCCGATTTCGGCGAGGAGACCGGCCAGGTCATTTTCGAGGGCGACCAGATTGCCCGCTCGGAGCTGCCCCGCTCGGACTACAACCGCCCCTGGGAAGCCAACTTCGCCTATCTGCACAGGTTCCCGCGCTGGCACCTCCAGAGCAGTGTCGTGGTGAACTACGTGGCCGGTTATGACCGTGTGGTGTCCTCATTCGTCCCCGACCCGGATACAGGGCTGGATGTGTTCGAGGAAGCCAGCATCGATGCCGTGACCACGGTTGACGTGGGGGTGTCCTGGCGGCCGCCACTGGGGCAACGCCTGCAACTGGAGCTGGATGCCGAGGTGTTCAGCCTCTTCAACAACCGGCAGGCGCCCGAGGACCAGCGGTCGCAGTTCGAGATGGGCCGGCAGTACTGGCTCAGCGGCGCGGTGCGATTCTGACGGGGGCGTGATGAAACCCATCCATCGAATGCTGGGGGCGGCAGTACTTGCAGTCTCGACGATGCTGGCCGCGTCTTCTCACGCTTCGCCCGAGAATCGCGGAACGCTGGCGGAGACGTTGAGCGGCACTGGCCATGTGCTCTATTGGCGGCATGCGCTGACAGACCAGGAGGAGCGGGACCACGGAGTGTCCAGGTACCGTGGTCAAGGGTTGCCGGGTGAGGACGTGATGAGCGACTGCGACGCGCAGCGCACACTCTCGGATGAGGGGCGCGAGCAGGCGGCGACGGTGGGGCGTCTGCTGCGCAAGATGGGGTTTCGGGCAGGAGCCGTATACTCCAGCAGCTACTGCCGTAATCTGGAGACGGCCGAGCGCGGCTTCCCCTGGAAATCCGTTGAACACAATGACGCCGCCCTTTTCAACCAGCCGGCGCTGTCACAAGGCCCGCTTGTCGATGACGTCGTGGCTGGTCTCCGGCAGCTGTTATCCGACCCGCCTGAGGAGGCCAACCGGGTCCTGGTCGGGCACAACCTGAATCTCCAGAGCGCCGCCGGTGTGCACTTGCGCGAGGGGGAGATGGCGGTCTTTCGCCCGGATGATAGCAGCGACGGCTTCGAGCTTGTCGCCCGCTTCTCGAAAGACGACCTGCGCGAACAGGTGGCGGTGCTTGGTGACGAAACCGGCGCCTGGCAGGGCGAGGATGCAGTCGCCATGGCCGTGGCTGTCCACGCGCATATGCGTGATGTGGAAGCGCTCTTCAGGAATGCCTGGGCGGCGGAAGCCGGGGGGCATCGGCGAGGCCGAGTGCGTAATGCAGCCCAGCTGGAGCTTGCCCGCCGCGTTGATGATGACCCGGCGATCGATATGTCCGTCACCGACTACTATGCGCTGTTGGCGAAAGCGGCCTATGACGGCCCTTTGCGCGAGCGGATCAGCAATGCTGCCGAAGCGGCCGCCCCGGTTGTCCACGAGATCGGCGAGAAGGCGCTGGATGTTGCGGAGTCCAAGGCCTGGCTACACGGGGATGAGGCGCTCCACCCGGATGGTCGCGTTCCTCATATTACCGTGGGCCATGCCATTGCCGAGCTGGGAGGGAGGGCGGATAGCCGCATGGCGGGCGACGTCATCGAGGTCACGGGCATGCTGGACTTCTCGTTCATTGCGAGGGCGCAGGAGCGCGAGGCCGGGCACGGATTCTATCTGCTGAGTGATCATGATCCGGCCGCCGGGGTATTTTCGGAACTGCTGTGTGTCCGAGATGACATCGAGCGCATCGCGCTTGATCTACCTCTTCCGGACGAGGATATGAGCGAGGATGAGCGCGAGGCGGCGATCCTGTCTCGCATTCGCTCCTCCGCCAACGGAATCGCCGATTACACCCAGCGCAATCTCATGGGGACCAGCAGGTTCAGTGGCCGCCTGTTGAATGTGGTGCTACTGACCGACTGCAGGACGTTCCTGAAGTAAAGAGGTCAGGCGCGTTGCTGCCCGGTCTGGTCGGGCAGAAACACATCCCGCACCGACAGCGGGTTGCCGTCGGCGTCCTCCACCTGGACCAGTCGCACCGGCCGACCGGTGCGGCGGTCGCGCAGGTCCAGGTGCGGGGCGTCGGGGGCCGGGTTCCACTTGTCGCCCCACTGGCGCAGGGCGATGACCACCGGGAAGAGGTCCCGGCCTTTCTGGGTGAGGCGATACTCGAAGCGTGAGCCGTGTTCGCCCACGTCCACCTTCTCCAGCACGGCGTGCTCCACCAGCCGGCCGAGCCGGTCACACAGGATGTTACGGGCGATACCGAGCTGCTGCTGGAAATCCACGAACCGGCGCGTGCCGTACATGGCCTGCAGTACCACCAGCAGCGACCACCAGTCGCCCACCTCGTCGAGGGCGCGGGCGACGGAGCAGGAGGCGTCATCGAAGCGTTTCTTCACCATGGGGTCAGCGTATCCAAATTGGTTGCAATATGAAACTTGAATCAATAAGGTTTCAAAACAAAACCAGACTGCGGCGTCGGTGACGCCGCGCCCGACCATCAGGAGTATTGCGCCATGTCCAGCAACGTCGGCCCGCTGTTTGAACCGTATCAGGTGAAATCCCTGAAGCTGCGCAACCGCGTCGCCATGGCGCCGATGACGCGCAATTTCTCACCGGGCAATGTGCCCAATGACGACGTGGTGGCCTACTACCGTCGGCGCGCCGCCGGCGAGGTGGGGCTGCTGATCACGGAAGGCACCACGGTGAACCACAAGGCCGCCAACGGCTATCCGGACGTGCCGTTCTTCCATGGCGAGGCGGCCCTGGGAGGGTGGAAGAAAGTGGCCGATGCCGTGCACGAGGAGGGCGGCGAGATCTTCCCGCAGCTCTGGCACGTGGGTGCCGTGCGCCGGGAAGGCACCGAGCCCGACCCGTCGGTCCCGGGCTATAGCCCGTCCGGGCTGTTCGCCCCCGGCAAGCCCAACGGCAAGGCCATGACCAAAGAGGATATCCAGGACGTGGTCAAGGCGTTCGCCGATGCTGCGGCCGATGCCGAGGCGCTGGGTTTTGACGGCGTCGAGGTCCACGGGGCGCACGGCTACCTGATCGACCAGTTCTTCTGGGAAGGCACCAACCAGCGCGACGACGAGTACGGTGGCTCCATGGCCAACCGGCAGCGCTTCGCCATCGAGATCATCGAGGCGATCCGTGCGCGGGTCAGCCCCGATTTCCCGGTCATGCTGCGCTTCTCCCAGTGGAAGATGCAGGACTACAACGCCCGCCTGGCGCACACGCCGGAGGAGCTTGAGCAGTGGCTGAAGCCGCTGGTGGCGGCCGGCGTCGATATCTTCCACGCGTCGACCCGCCGTTTCTGGGAGCCGGAGTTCGAGGGCTCGGATCTGAATCTCGCCGGCTGGGTGAAGAAGCTCACCGGCATGCCCACCATGTCGGTCGGCAGCGTTGGCCTCACCGAGGACTTCATCAGCGGCACCATGGCCAGCAAGCAGGAGCAGGTGGAGCAGTCAGGCATCGACGAGCTGGTGGGGCGGATGACCAATGACGAGTTCGACCTGATCGCCGTGGGCCGTGCACTGCTGCAGGACCCGGAGTGGCTGTTGAAGGTCAAGGAGGGCCGGGCGGATCAGGTCGAGCCGTTCGCCAGGAAGTCGTTGAAGGCGCTGTACTGAAGCAGGCGCGGGCCGGTCGGTTATGAGGTAGACTCGGCCCGCGATGGCTGCCTATAAAGTCAAGATCCTGCGGCTGGCTGTTTTCGTTCGCCGGCACCCGTACCTGTTTGCCCTGATCGGTTTTCTATCCGGTGTGGGCAGTTTCCTGCTGGTTGATCGCCAGGAGGGCATGGCGAGTGCTGTTGCGGCGCTGGTGCTGGCCAGTTGGGTACTGCTGCTGCTCGAGCGCCCGATCAGGCTGCTGGTCGGGCGCTGGTTGGGTATGGAGGTGCCGGCGCCGGTGGTGCACTTCAGCGCGCAGCTGGTGCACCAGGAAAGCTTCTTCTTCGTGCTGCCGTTCTTCCTGATCACCACCACCTGGACCAGTACCCAGGCGCTGTTCACTCTGGCGATCGGTGCGGCGGCGGTGGTGTCCATCTGGGATCCTGTCTACCACGGCCGCCTGACGCAGCGGCGGTGGCTTTACCTCGCCTACCACGCCACGGCCATCTTCGTGACGCTGCTGACGGCGTTGCCGATCATCGTCCACCTGAGTACGCCGCAGACCTACGCCATTGCGACAGCGCTGACGGTCGTTTTTGCACTCCCCAGTCTCACCCATACTTTTCCGGCCCGGGGGCTGGCCGGCATCGCCGGGCTGGTGGCGTTGACGCTCGCGCTGGGTGCGTCCGCCTGGTTCGGTCGCGCGATCGTGCCTCCGGCGACGTTCTGGCTGACGGACATGGCGATTACCGACGACATGGACGAAGACATGCGCCGCGCCAATGGCACGAAGGAGGTGCTCTGTCCGGGAGAGCTTGACGGTGATCGTGTCTACGCGTTCTCCGGCGTCCGGGCACCACGGGGGCTCAATGAATCGGTCCACCACGAATGGAGCCACAACGGCCGCCTCCAGGACCGCATGGACGTCGAGGTGTTCGGTGGCCGGGAAGAGGGCTACCGGATCTGGACCTACAAGGAAAACTTCCCCGATGAACCTAACGGGCAATGGCGGGTGCGGGTGCGCACCGAGTCCGGTCAGCTCATCGGCCAGATCGACTTTCACATCGACTGTGACTAACTTGTTGAACGGTTAGTACCTTCCGTATGCGGCCGCACAGACACCGCCGCAGGCCGCCCTGCACGCTGGCAAGGCTCAGGCCGATTCATCGACTACAGCGCCCGTGGGCTCCGGGCCTGAGCGACGCCTCGCGGCATCGGGCTCAGCGGGTCTCGATGTGGGAGTAGTGCGGCATGAACAACCTGAAAGCGGCGTTGGTCGTGCTCGGCCTTGCGGGGGCGTTGCCGTTCGCGGTGTCCGCCCAGGAGTTCGGCCCCGTGGCCGGAGACCGGGAGTTCTCCATCTCGGGTACGGGGTCCAGCGACAAGAATCTTGATAGTGGGAGTTTCGGCGTCACCGGCGATCTGGGATGGTATCTGCAGGACTTCCTGATCCTGGGGGTCCGGCAAAGCGTCAACTACGCCAGCATCGAGGGCGAGGCTCTCAAGGACGACTTCTGGAATGGCACCACCCGTGGGTATGTGGATTATCAGTTCACGGCCACGGAACGCATGCGGCCGTTCGCCGGGGCCAGCCTGGGCCTGATCTACGGTGACGGGGTCAAGGACAGCGGCTTCGCGGGGCTGGAAGTCGGTGGCAAGTACTACGTGCGCACCAAGACCTATCTCCTGGGACGGGTCGAGTATCAGTGGTTCTTCAGCAGCTCCAGCGATGTGGATGATGCGTTCACGGATGATGGCGCCTGGGCGTATACCCTGGGCATGGGATACAACTTCTGATCGTGCCAGCGAACCGGTGGAGGCGCGCCGCGCCTCCACCGTCCTCGCCCGGGATCAGTCGCGCTCGTACTCGGGTGCGTTCCGCAGTGTCTCCTCGTCCATGTCCACGTAGAACACGGACTCGTCGTCCTCCATGGTGTGCTCCAGGTGATCCCAGCCCAGGCCGACATCCTGTCCGCCGAGCCCCAGGAAGCCACCGGTGGTGACCACAACACCCACGATCCGTCCGTCCTCGCCGATCACCAGGTCCCTGATCTCGCCCACGTCCTCGTCGGACCCGCGGTGCTTCACGGTCTTGCCGATCATATCGTCGGCGTAGAATGCACCCGAGGGCTTGCCGCTCATGTACCGCTCGCCGGCGTGCTCGGCCTCGGCCTGCATGTCGTCGCGGTCCTCCGCGAACGCCGCAGAACTCAGTGCCAGTGCCGGGGCAAGGGCGGCGGCAAGGGTCAGCGCGGTTAGCTTCTTCATGACTGTTCCTCCTCTGTTTGCCGGCAGTCTGCCGGACCCTCCTGGGTCTGTAACGCAGCCCCCGCCATGCGGGAGCGCCGTCTCTCTCAGCGTGGGCATTACCGCGTGCGCTGTCGGTGCGGTGGCGCACCTGTTCATGGTCCTGTGACGCAGTCCCGGAAAGTCGGGGAAGCGCTCTTGTACGGTCTTCAGAATCCGCCTCCAGATCCCGCTGACCGGAGACTGCGTTGCCAACACCCGTGCGTGCCCATACGCCCACGCAGGCCGCCGTGATTGCCGGCCTGCTGGCGTTTGCCTCGATCCTGGCCGCCCACGACGACGAAGGCGGGTATCGGCTGCTTCAGCTGGACGGTTACAAAGTGAAGTGGGGCGAGCAGCATCTGGGTGCCGGAGCAACGGTGAGCTATGCCTTGGCCGACGAGGCGCTGCGGTTCGATAATGCGCGCAACTGTCGCGATCTGGAGTCCATGAAGGCCCTTTCTGCAGGAGATCTCTCCATGGAGACCCTGGAGCACGAGACCGCAGCGGCGTTCCGGGTATGGGAGCGCGCCGCGGGCCTGTCGTTCCATCGGGTCAGCGATGTCCGGGAGGCCGATATCATTGTCGGTGCCCAGGGCCGGCCGAGGGGGCGGGCGTTCGCCAATGTCGCTTACGGCGGCGAGGCCGAAGCCGGCGTGCGCCCTATCGAGCAGGCGCTGGTCTGCCTGAATCCCGAGCAGGAGTGGAAAGTCGGGTTTGACGGGGACAAGGACGTCTATGACATCCGCTACACGCTGATTCACGAAATCGGCCACGCCATCGGCCTGGACCACCCCGGGCCGTCCGGCCAGGTGATGGGGTTTCGCTACACCGAGGCGTTCGACGCGTTGCAGCCCGGCGATCTGCGCGGGGTGCAGCGGCTCTACGGGGATGGTTCCGGTGAGTATGCATTGTTCGACTCGGACGGTGATCCAGACCGGTAGGCAGGTGTGCCGGTTGTGTCCGAAAGTCGTCTCACACGGTGCTTTTCGCCCTTCTCGCGGGGGCGCCAGCGTCTATACTTCCCCTGCTTCTTGATGCTTCTGCCCGGCTCTTCGGCGACTCTCCCGAAGACCGGGTGGTGCGTGTCAACGGACAGGGCGATGACGGCGCATGAGCTCAGAGTTCGATCCGCTTCGTAATCGGTTGCTCGCCGCCATACCACCCGGCGAGTTCAGGCGTATCGAGGCGAAACTCGAGTTCCAGGTGCTTCCCCTGGGGGCGGTGCTCTATGAGCCGTTCGTGATGATGAAGCACGCCTACTTCCCGCTGGATGCCATCGTGTCGCTGCTCTGCGTTACCCGGAACGGCGGCTCCGCCGAAATCTCCGTGGTGGGGCATGAAGGGGTGGTGGGGGTGCCGCTGTTCATGGGCGGAGGCAGCACCTCCAGCCGTGCCGTGGTGCAGTCGCGCGGGCATGCGTTCCGCCTGTCCGCCACCGTGCTGCACGGGGAGTTTCGCCGCGGCGGGACCATGCAGGCGCTGTTTCTGCGCTACACCCAGGCGCTGCTGACGCAGATGGCGCAGACTGCCGTATGCAACCGGCATCACAACCTCGATCAGCAGCTGTGCCGGTGGCTGCTGCTCAGTCACGATCGCATTGGCAGCGATGAGCTGGTCATGACCCAGGAGCTCATTGCAAACATGCTGGGCGTGCGGCGGGAAGGTGTTACCGAGGCCGCGGGCAAGCTGCAGAAAGCCGGCCTGATCCGGTACCGGCGTGGTCATATCCTGATCCTCGATCGGCAGGGGCTCGAGGCCCGCAGCTGCGAGTGCTACGACGTTGTCCGGCGTGAGTACGACCGGCTGTTGCCGCCGGCGCGGGAGCCGCGCGCGGCGTCGCGCATCGACTGATATCCCCATTGTCGGCGAAGCCGTGGCATGCTCTGTGGTCGTCGACCACGATTGGAGCGGAACCCATGCGAATTGCAGTGATCGGTGCCGGTGGCGTCGGTGGCTATTACGGTGCCCGCTGGCTGGAGGCGGGCAATGCGGTGACCTTCGTCGCGCGCGGTGCGCACCTCCAGGCGCTCCGGGAGCGCGGCATGCGCGTCGATCACCCGGCATTCACCCGCGACGGAGCCGTGGCGTGTACCGACCTGGACGGCCTTTGCGCCGGCGATCCGGCCGGGTTCGACGTGATCGTGCTGACGGTGAAGTCCGGCGCGACCCGTGAGGTGGCGGAGCGCCTGCGTGCCTGGTTCGATCATGGCGGGCATCGCGTGCCGGTGCTGTCGATGCAGAACGGCGTGGACAACGAGGGCGAGCTGGCGGAGGTGCTGGGGCCGGACGGCGTGATCGGCGGCTTCGCGCTGCGGGTCGCGACCCACGTCGAGGCGCCCGGCCACATCACCGCAACCGGCCCGGGCCAGGTGGTGACCGGCCTCTGGCCCAACCGCGCGGCCGCTGTCGCGGGCCCGGCCAGCACCCTGTTCCCGGAACTGGTGCGCGCCTTCGACGCCGGCGGCACGCCGGTGATCGAGACGGACGACATCCGCCGCGAACTGTGGCGCAAGCTGGTGATCAACAACGGCCTCAACCCCGTCTCCGCGCTCACCGGCTGGGACGCCGAACGTCTCTCCCGCAACCCGGATACAGCAGCGCTGATCCGGCGGCTCATGCGCGAGACCGCTGCGGCTGCCAGGGCTGACCACGTGGAGCTGGCGGAAGCCGACATCGACGAGATGTTCCGGATTGTCTACGACCTGGGGCCGATCAAGACCTCCATGCTCGTGGACCGCGAACAGGGCCGGCCCCTGGAGCTGGACGCCATCTGCGGCGCCGTGCTCGCCCGTGCCCGGCAGCTCGGTGATGATGCCCCCGCCACTGCGGTCATGGCGAGCCTCCTGCGCAATGGACTCTGGCACGAGCCGGGGTGATGCCTCATGGCAGTGCATGGTGGCCGGATGGCGCATCACGGTAGTGCGCAACACCGTCTCTCCGGCCTGTCCTCGCCGTGTTTCATTTTCTGCAAGGTGCTGAAAATAAACAGAAAGAAGGGCGCCTTCGGCGGTTTGGCATCGGATATGCTTTCGAAAATCGCAAGACTCAATGGTCGGGGCGCGGAGTTGTCGCAACGGCGCGGCAAGGCTCTCCGTTTCGGTCCGGAGTCAGAGATTCGCCTGTTGACAGTCTCTGAGGATTGTGCCTGACTGAATAGGCACCGGCTGGTATCAGTGCTGATGGCAGCCGTAACAACATAACGGGCAGAGGAGCCCCCCATGCTGACACGTGACGTGTCCGGCGTGGGGGGCTTTTTTTGTTTCTGCGATACGGCCAAGGGTCGCCTGACGTGACCCGGCCGGGGCTAGGTGCTGGAGGGTGAGGAAATGAAACGACGTGACCTTTTGAAAGGCATCGCAGTTGGTGGTGTGGCGGGAGCCGCTTCCATATCGGGCTTCCCCGGTATCTGGACCGGCCGGGGCACCGTTCTGGCGGCATCGGGTGACATTCCCGTGGGGGTGCTGTTCTCCAAGACCGGTGCCGTCGCCGTTGTTGAGAGCACGCTCCATGACGCCTGCATGATGGCGATCGAGGAGATCAACGACGAGGGTGGTATCGACGGCCGGATGATCAAGCCCTTCGTCGAGGATCCTGCATCCGATCCGGCGACCTTTGCCGACCGGGCGAACCGCCTGGTCCGCCGCGACGGGGTGATTTCCGTGTTCGGTTCCTACACCTCCGCGAGTCGTCAGGCCGTCCTGCCGGTGGTTGAGGGGCAGAACAACCTGTACTGGTATCCGACCCTCTACGAGGGGCGCGAGTGTTCCCGCAACGTGATGTACGGCGGTGCCGTTCCCAACCAGCAGCAACAGGAGTTCGTGCCCTGGCTGAAGGAGAACTTCGGCGGCCGGTTCTACCTGCTGGGTAACGACTACGTCTACCCGCGGGAGGAGAACAACGTCTGCCGCATGATCCTGGACGAGATCGGGGGCGAGGTGGTGCACGAGGAGTACGTGCCCATGGGGCATGACAGCTTCAGCTCCATCGTCAGCCGGATCCGCCGTGACGAACCCGACGTGATCTTCTGCACGCTCGTGGGCGATTCCGATGTGGCGTTCCAGCGGGAATACCACTCCGCCGGTCTGGATCCGGAGCGTATGCCGGTGGCCAGTCTGACGCGCTCGGAGGTCGAAGTCGCGGCCATCGGCGGGGAAGCAGCCGCCGGGCACTTCTCCTCGGCACCCTACTTCATGGGGCATGAGTCGCCGGAGAACGAGCGGTTCGTGGAGGCTTACCTGCGCAAGTACGGGGAAGACCAGGTCACCCACTTCGTCAATGAAGCCGCCTACTTCCAGGTCTACCAGTTCAAGGCGGCCGTCGAGGCGCTCAACGGCGAGGATCTGACGCCGAACGCAATCCGTGATGCGGCCGTGGGTCTGCGCTTCCAGGCGCCACAGGGCGAAGTGGAGATCGACGGCAATCTGCATACCCACCTGTGGCCGAAGATCGCGCGATGGCAGTCCGACGGTCAGGCCGAAGTCGTCGTCGAGTCCGATGAGCGCGTTGCCCCGGAGCCCTACTGGGCATACGAGGGGCAGGTCTGCACTGCGGAAGGCCTGCAGGACGCCTGAAGCGGGTGACGGACACCCTTTGATCCTTTGACCCGTCTTGCGCGGCGCGCCCAGGGAAGGGCGCGCAGCTGGCGGACCGCGTCAGGGCAGGAGCATGTGATGGAAGCGTGGCTCAATGAGGCGTTCATAGGCATCAGCCTGGCCTCGATTCTACTGATGGTGGCTCTCGGGCTCGCCATCATCTACGGCACCATGGGGGTGATCAATCTCGCCCACGGGCAATTCGTGATGCTCGGTGCCTACGGTGCCTGGCTGCTGCAGACCCAGTACGGTTTCAGCATCATCGTGTCGCTGCCCGTGATCTTCGCAGCAGTTGCTCTCCTGGGGCTCCTGGTCGAACGCACCATCATCCAGCGCCTGTATCACCGGCCGCTGGATACGATCCTGGCGACCTGGGGGATCGGGATCGTGCTGGAGCAGCTGGTGCGCAACATGTTTGGCTCCAGTTCCCGGTACGTCGCCCGACCCGAGTTCCTGGAAGGCGGGTACATCCTCCTCGGGGCCCATGTGTCGTCGTACCGGCTGTTCATCATCGTCTTCTCCCTCGCGATGCTCGTGGGGACCTGGTACCTGCTTTATCGCACCGAATTCGGCACCAAGCTGCGTTCCGTGATCCAGAACACGGAGATCTCCGAGTGCTACGGCATCAGCGCCAAGCGTGTCTATGCCATTACATTCGCCTACGGCGCGGGTCTGGCCGGGCTTGCCGGGGCGCTTGTGACGCCACTGGTCAGCGTCACGCCGACCATGGGCACGAGCTTCGTGGTGGACGCTTTCCTGGTGGTGATTGTCGGTGGCGTCGGCAGCCTGCTGGGCACTGCGGCATCGGCGCTGATGATCGGTGAAGCCACCGCCTGGCTTTCCTACGTACTCAACGACACGACCGGGCGGATTCTCATCCTGCTCGGGGTGATCGTGCTGATCCGGTTCCGGCCCCAGGGGCTGTTCCCGGACACGGTTCGGCGCTGAGGGGGCGATGCAATGAATAAAGGTTTCAAACTGGATTGCATCGGTTACGCCCTGTTCGCGGCGTTCGTCCTGCTGATCATGCCGTGGATGGTGGATTTCAGCGGTTACGAGCTGAACAGCTACGCGCGTTACCTGGCGCTTGGCCTGGTGGCGGCGGCACTGGCGCTGTCCTGGGGCGCAGCCGGCATTCTCAATCTGGGGCAGGCGCTGACCTTTGGTATCGGCGCATACATCATGGCCATGCATCTCAAGCTCAAGGCGAGCGCGTCTCTCCCGGGCGGGATGCCCGACTTCATGGGCTGGACCAACGTGGAGTCGCTGCCGTGGTTCTGGCAGCCCTTCGACTCGCTGGTGTTCACGCTGCTCGCGGGCATCGGCATCCCGGTGGTGCTGGCGTGCCTGCTGGGGGTGTTCATGTTCCGCGGACGCATCACCGGGGTGTTCGTGGCGATCATCACGCTGTCACTGATGCTTGCGGTGCAGCTGTGGATCATCAGCGAGCAGCGGTTCACCGGTGGTGAGAACGGGATTACCGGGCTGGCACCGCTGACTCTGTTCGGCTGGAGTGTCGATACCTATAGTCTGGCCTTCTACTACCTCGTGGCCGGCTGCCTGCTCACCGGGCTGGCCGTGGGGCTCGGCCTGCTGCGCAGCAAGGCGGGGCTGGTGCTTCGGGCGATCAAGGCGGATCCAGAGCGGGTGCGCTTCTTCGGCTACGACGTGGCGCGCTTTGAAACCGTCGCCTTTGCGACCTCGGCCGGCATCGCCGGGGTTGCCGGCATGCTCTATGCCCTGGTGCTGGAGTTCGCCTCGCCCACGTACATGGGCCTTTCCATCAGTCTCGCCATCGTCATCTGGGCGGCCGTGGGCGGGCGGGAGTCCATCGTTGCCGCCGCCCTCGGCGGGATCGGTGTGAACATGGCCGAGGGGCGCCTTTCCGATCTCTTCTTCGATCAGTGGACGCTGATGCTCGGGGTGATCTTCATCCTCGTCGTGCTGTTCCTGCCCCGCGGCGTATACGGGCTCATCGACAGTGCCCGCGACGCTCTGGAGCAGCGATACGCCGCCCGTGTGCCGGGCGCCGCCGCCAGCGTTGCATCGGACGGGGTCCATGGGCAGGGGGAGACCAAGTAATGGCTGCACTCACGCTGGAAGCGCTGACGGTCAAGTTCGGAGGCCTGACCGCCGTGAACGGGCTCGACCTGCAGATCCGCGACGGGGAGCTGCGGTGCCTGCTCGGGCCGAACGGCGCGGGCAAGTCCACCACGCTGGACCTGATCTGCGGCAAGACGGCGCCCACGTCGGGCCGGATTATTCTCGGTAATCAGGACATTACCAATCTGCCGGAGTTCAAGCGGGCACGGGCGGGCGTTGGCAGAAAGTTCCAGACGCCGTCGGTCTTCAAGGATCTGACCGTCATCGAGAACCTGGAGGTCGGCCGCTCGTCCGAGCCCGGGCTGCTCAGCACGCTGCGCGTGTTCCGCTCCCCGGTCCGGGGGCGCATGCGCGAGGTGCTGGAGCTTGTGGGGCTCGAGGACGCCATCCACACCCGCGCCGAGAACCTCTCCCACGGTCAGACCCAGTGGCTGGAGATCGCCATGCTCCTGATGCAGGACTGCCGCGTGATCCTCATGGATGAACCGACCGCCGGCATGACCGTGCAGGAGACGCGGCAGACGGCGGAGCTGTTCCGCACGTTGCGGGGTGATCACACGATGATCGTCGTCGAACATGACATGACCTTCGTTCGCGACATCGCCGAAACCGTCACCGTGATGGACATGGGGGGCCTGCTGGCCGAGGGCAGCATTGCCGAAGTGGAGGCGAACCCCGCCGTGCGTGAAGCCTACCTCGCCGACTCAGGAGAGCAGGACCATGCTTGAGGCAAAGGGGCTGTATTCGTACTACGGCAAGAGTCCGATCCTTCAGGACGTGGCGTTCAGTGTCGAGCAAGGGGGCTTTCTCGGCATCGTCGGCCGCAACGGCGTCGGCAAGACGACCTTGCTCCGGACCATCATGGGGCTCACGGACCGGGCGACGGGGCAGCTGTCGTTCGATGGCGAGAGCCTGCTGGCAATGCGCACGCCGCGCCGCGCAGGTGCCGGAATCGCCTATATCCCCCAGGGGCGGGAGGTGATCCCGCGCTTTACGGTGCGCGAGAACCTGCTCATGGGCATGTTTCCGCGCAAAGACCGGTCCCGGACCATTCCCGAGCACATTTTCGAGCTATTCCCGATTCTCGCGGAGTTCATTGACCGTCGTGGCGGTGACCTCTCGGGCGGTCAGCAGCAACAGCTCGCCATCGGACGCGCCCTGGCGATGGATCCGAAAATACTGTTGCTGGACGAGCCCACGGAGGGAATCCAGCCCAATATCGTGCAGCAGCTTGAGGACGTGATGCGTCGCCTGAACAAGGAAATGGGGCTGACCATCGTGCTCGTCGAGCAGAACACCCGATTCGTGCGCCAGACCGCCGACAACTTTGTCCTGCTGGACAAGGGGCGGGTGGCGTTACGTGGCCGCGGCGAGGAGCTGACCAGTGATGTGGTTGATCAGTACCTCGCACTCTAGAGCGATTCGTTCTTTGCGTTTCCAGCAGGAGGAGTACCGACATGCGTCATGGTGACATTTCCAGCAGCAACGATACCGTCGGTGTGGCGGTGGTGAACTACAAGATGCCGCGGCTTCATACCAAGGCCGAGGTGCTCGATAACGCCCAGAACATCGCCGACATGATCGTGGGCATGAAAAAGGGCCTGCCGGGCATGGACCTGGTGATATTCCCGGAGTACAGCACCCACGGCATCATGTATGACCCGGACGAGATGATGGCGACAGCGTCGACCATTCCGGGCGATGAAACCGAGATCTTCGCCAAGGCCTGTCGTCAGGCCAACACATGGGGCGTGTTCTCACTCACCGGCGAGCGGCACGAGGAGCATCCCAGGAAGAATCCGTACAACACGCTGATTCTGATGGATAACCACGGCAAGATCGTGCAGAAGTACCGCAAGGTCATCCCGTGGTGCCCGATCGAGGGATGGTATCCCGGCGGACAGACCTTCGTCAGCGAAGGGCCCAAGGGCATGAAGGTGAGCCTGATCATCTGTGATGACGGCAACTACCCCGAGATCTGGCGGGATTGCGCCATGAAGGGGGCGGAGCTGATCGTGCGCTGCCAGGGGTACATGTATCCGGCGAAGGATCAGCAGGTGATGATGGCCAAGACCATGGCCTGGGCCAATAACAGCTACGTGGCCGTCGCCAACGCCACTGGTTTCGACGGGGTCTACAGCTACTTTGGCCACTCCGCGCTGATCGGCTTCGATGGCCGCACCCTGGGTGAGTGCGGTGAAGAGGAGATGGGTATCCAGTACGGCCAGTTCTCGCTCTCACAGATCCGCGATGCCAGGGCCAACGATCAGTCCCAGAACCACCTGTTCAAGCTGCTGCACCGCGGCTACACCGGCATGCATGCATCGGGTGACGGGGAGAAAGGCATGGCCGAGTGCCCCTTCGAGTTCTACAAGACCTGGGTCACCGAAGCGGAGAAGGCCCAGGAGAACGTCGAGGCGATCACCCGCAGCACGGCCGGAACCGCGCAGTGCCCCGTGGGCAGTGTGCCGTACGCGGCGGAAGAGGCGGAGGCTGGCCGATAGGCCGCTCGCCCGGAGCGGGGCGCCGTCGCGCGCTCCGCTTCGTTCATTGCCAAGGGGAGGCGCCATGCCGTTCGTCAATGACATGCTCGACTCCGTCGAACGGGGGCGGGCCGACAAGGAGGCCCTGGCGGCCGAGAATCAGGCCCCGGGCGATACGACCGCGGCCGTACCCGGGACGGCGTTGCAGAGCCGTTACCGGTTTGACGTGGACACCGTCATGGCGGTGGTGCGCCACGAAGTGCGGGGGCAGCCGGAGGCGCTGGATGCTATTGAGAACATGCTCAGGGTGGTGCGGGCGGATATCGCCGACCCGCGCCGTCCGCCTTTTACGGCCCTGTTTCTCGGCCCCACCGGTGTGGGCAAGACCGAGACGGTGCGGGCTCTGGCCCGGGGGCTGCACGGCGATGCCGATGCATTCTGCCGCGTGGACATGAACACCCTGTCCCAGGAGCACTACGCTGCGGCGCTGACCGGCGCGCCGCCGGGGTACGTGGGTGCCAAAGAGGGCAAGACCCTTCTCGATCAGGAGGTGATGGAGGGATCGCTGGGCAAGCCGGGCATCGTGCTCTTTGACGAGCTGGAGAAGGCCAGCCCTCAGGTCACCCAGGCACTCCTGAATGTGTTCGACAACGGCGAGCTGACGGTCGCGTCGGGAGAGCGCACGTACAGTTTCCGCAATACCCTGGTGTTCATGACAAGCAACCTGGGGGCGCGGGAAATCCAGCGCCAGGACGCCCCGGGCGGCTGGCGCGCGCTTCTGCCACGCAGTCAGGCCAATCGGAGCAAACGGCTGAACCGGTTGCTGCGGGACAAGCTCAACGGCCATTTCTCCCCCGAATTCGTGAACCGGATCGACAACGTCACGGTGTTCAACTGGATCGAGCGGGAGCTGCTCGAAGAGCTGATCGAGCTGGAAGTAGAGCGGCTCAACCGGCGGCTGGACAAACACGGCTGTCGGCTCGTGCTTGGCGATCGCTGCAGGCGCTGGCTTGCCGATGCCGGGTTCGACCGACAGTATGGGGCCAGGGCCCTGCGCCGGACGGTTCGCCAGCAGGTGGAAGTGCCGTTCGCGGCGTTTCTGCTGGAGGCGTTTGATCCCGATTCGGCCTCGCCGGAGGCGAAGGCGACATTCGACGTTGACCTGCGCAACGGCAAGGCGGCTTTCGTGCGCCGTGACGGCTAGGCGCGATCGTGTCGCAGGGAGCTGGGCGATCGGGAGCATCGCCCACTTGTTTGTCTCAGACAGGAGGCTGAACGCGCCATCATGAAGCACACCGCCGCGGATAAGCCCTGGACCGTCGGTATCCTTTTCTCGGAAACCGGGGTGACGGCCATCATCGAGAAGTCCCAGCTCAAGGGGGCGCTGCTCGCCATCGACGAGATCAACCGGGGAGGCGGCGTTGAGGGCCGCCCCATCGAACCGGTGATTCTTGATCCCCAGTCCTGCCCCGCACGCTACCGGGTCATGGCGGAAGAGTTGCTGGCCGACCCGGAGATCAATGTCATCTTCGGGTGCTACATGTCCTCTTCACGCAAGGAGGTTCTGCCCGTCGTGGAGCGACAGAACGGGTTCCTGTTCTACCCGACGCTGTACGAAGGCTTCGAGTACTCCCCCAACGTGATCTACGGCGGTGCCGCACCCAACCAGAACAGTGTCCCTCTGGCGACATACCTCATGGACAACTTCGGGTCACGGTTCTACTTCGTCGGCTCCGACTACATCTACCCGCGCGAGTCCAACCGCGTGATGCGCAATATCGTGCGTCAGGGGGGCGGCGAAGTCGTTGCCGAGGAGTATGTTGATCTCGAGGCGACCCCGGAGGACTTCAGTGCGATCCTGGAGGATATCGAGCGCAAGGCCCCCGACGTCATCTTCTCCACCGTCGTCGGCACGGGTACCGTGAACTTCTACCGTGCCTACCACGAGAGTGGCGGTGATGGTCGCCGCCTGCCCATTGCCAGCCTGACCACCAACGAAGCGGAGGTGGCGGCCATGGGGGCGGATGTGGCCGTCGGCCACATTACTGCGGCGCCCTATTTCCGGCGCCTGGACACACCGGCGAACCGGCTGTTCCTGGAGAAGTATGCCGCCCGGTTCGGCGGCATCGATGACGTGACAAGCTGCTGCGAGGCCGCGTATGCCCAGGTGCACCTCTTCGCCAATGCGCTGCGCCTGACCGGCACGACCGGCGCCGATCAGCTGCGCCGCGTCCTGCGGGGGGCGGAGTTCGAGGCGCCGCAGGGCAGGATCAAGGTCGACCCTGACAACAATCACACCTACCTGCAGTCCCGTATCGCGCGGGTGGGGGAAGACGGTGAGTACCGTCTGGAGCGCGAGGCCACTCGCCCGATCAAGCCCGACCCCTACCTCGCGGTTCCGGCGTTGAACGACTGGGCGAATGCACCGATCCGGATCGAGTGATGGAAAACGATGACATCATCCAGCGCCTGCGTGGCTTGAACGTTCTGGTTCTCCATCCGCGCGATGGCGATGCCGAGGAGCTGCTGCAACAGCTCAACCGCATCGGCTGTCGTGCACAGGCGATCTGGCCGCCGCCACAGGTCCCCACCGAGCGGGCCGACCTGGTATTCGCCGAAGTCAGCGAGAAGCCGTCCGGGACGGTTTGTTCGTTTCTGGAGAAGGCCGAGCACCGGCCGACGCTGATCGGCCTTGCCCGCTACGAGAGCCCGTCCGTGCTTCAGAACCTGATCGACCTGAAAGTGGATGGCGTCCTGGCGAAACCGATCAGGCCCTACGGGGTGTTGAGCAGCCTGGTGATCGCCCGGCGGGTGTGGCAGGAGGCGAAACGCAGCGAGAAGGTCATCTCCAAGCTCAAGAGCAAGGTGGAAAACAGCCACAAGATGAATGAAGCGAAGATCGTCCTCATGCGGATTCACGGTATCGACGAGGACGAGGCGTACCGCGCCATCCGGCAGCAGGCCATGGAGTCCCGCAAGACCATTGCCGAAGTGGCCCAGTCCATTATCGAGTCCAACGCCCTGCTGCATAACTTCGTGACCAAACCACGCAATGAAGACGGTGCCTCCGGCGACCCTGACGGCGTCTGAACCCGGGTGCCTTCCCGGCGTCCATGATTGAGTTACCCCCGCGCCCGGTGGACAATGGGCGCATGAACCATCTGACCCTCGATATCGTCTCCGACGTCGCCTGCCCCTGGTGCGCCATTGGCTACAAGCGCCTGGAGCTGGCCATGGCCGAGGTGGAGGGGGAAATCACCTTCGATGTCCGCTGGCAGCCCTTCCAGTTGAACCCGGACATGCCCCCCGAGGGCGAAGACATCCTCGAGCACCTCACGGGCAAGTACGGCCGCAGCGCAGAGGAGATGCAGGCGGCCCAGCAGCAGATGACGGACATCGCCCACGGGTTGGGGCTGGACTTTTCCCGCATGCAGGAGCGGCGTGCCCACAATACCTTCGACGCCCATCGCCTGCTCGCCTGGGCGGCCGGGCAGGGGCGGCAGACGGCGCTGAATCTGGCGTTGTTCGACGCCTATTTCGGCCAGGCGCTGAACCCGTCGGATCCGGCTGTGCTGCAGGATGCGGCCGAGTCGGTGGGCCTCCCCGGTGATGCGGCGCGGCAGCTGTTGTCGTCAGATGACTACGCCGAGCAGGTGCGTCGGGAAGAGGCGTACTATAAGCAGGCTGGTGTCACCGGGGTGCCGGCATTCATCATCGCCGGCCGTTACGTGATCTCCGGGGCGCAGGAGCCGCAGACGCTGGCGAACGCCTTCCGCGAGATTGCGGCCGAGCAGCCTGCCAGTGCGTGAGCCGGGGCTGTCTGCTGGCGGTTGGTCCATTCTGTGGTGTGCTGGATAAGGACAGTCTGACGCAATGTCGCTCCGCTCCCGTGTGATCGCGCTGTGCACCGTACTCCTGGTGCTGGTTGTGCTTGCCGCCCTGTGGGGCACCGTCTCCATCGATGACATCTGGCAGGCCGGATGGCTCCAGGACATGGCGACGCGGATCGCCGAGAACCCGTGGCTGACCTGGCTGGTCTTCGGTGCCGTGGTCATCGGCGTGCAGATCGCCGTGCCGCAGCTGGTGCTGGTGGTGGTCAGCGTTATCCTCCTGGGCGCGTGGGAGGGGTTTTTCGTTGTCTACATCGGCATGCTCGTGGGGTCCGCCATCGGGTATCTGCTGGGCCGCTGGCTGGCGCGCCACCCGGTGCGGCGCCTGTCCGGGCGCAAGATGCGGCAGTTCAGTCGTCTGCTTGCGCGGCGCGGCATCATGAACATGACCCTGATCAACCTGCTACCCCTGGGGCCGCACACCATCATCAATCTCGCGGCGGGGAGCAGCCACCTGCGCTTCCGCGACTTTCTCCCCGGTACAGCCATCGGCCTGTTGCCCTCGACGGTGCTGACTGCGGTGGCGACGCATGTCCTGCTGCAGGTGGGGCGTGCGCCCACCACGGGTGAAGCGACGGTGGCGCTGATCCTGCTGGCCCTGCTGGGGGTCGGCGGCTGGCTTGCGACGCGCTGGGCGTGGCGCTGGGTGAGTCGCCAGTAGGCCATCCGCGGCGCCCCACCGCGGTTGCGCGGCATTGCGCTACAGATGGCCGCCGATGGTCATGGTCAGCCACCCGGCCAGTCGCTTGTGCCAGGGCCGGTCCTGCCAGCGCTCCAGGTCATACCGCTCCGCATCGTCCAGGTCCTCCTCCACAAGGTGGCGGATGTCCCGGGCGAAGGCCGTATCGTAGACGTTGACGTTGGTCTCGTCGTTGATGCGGAACGAGCGGTTGTCCAGGTTGGTGGAGCCGATGCTGGCCCACTGGTCATCGATGCTGAGTAGCTTGGAGTGATACATGGACGGCTGGTATTCGTAGATCTCGACACCGGCCTCCAGCATCGGCTCCCAGCGGTTCACGGATGCGTGCCGCACGAAGCCCTTGTCGATGCTGTCCCCGGGCACCAGAATGCGGACCGTCACGCCGCGGTCGGAGGCGTCGGTCAGGGCGCCCAGGAAATCCGGGTCGGGATAGAAATACGCCGTGCCAATGGTGATCTGCTCCTCTGCCGCCGCGATGGCGTAGAGCAGCATCTTGCGGATGCGGTGATAGCCCTCCCGCGGTGCGCTGTTGACCACCTGCATTGGTAGCTCGCCGGCGTCGTCCAGCTCCGGGAAATAGGCCTCACCCAGCGGCAGGGTGCCGCTGGCGTCCAGCCAGTTCTCCATGAACGCGGCCTGCAGGTTGCCCACCACCGGGCCTTCCAGGCGGAAGTGGTTGTCACGGTAGGCCTCGCCGTCGTCATCGGGCAGCCAGTTGTCGGCGACGTTGGCGCCGCCCGTGAAACCGGTTGTGCCGTCGGTAATGAGCAGTTTCCGGTGGGTGCGGTGATTGAAGCGGGCCAGTTCGTACCACGACGGCTCGCGCCACCGGATGAGCTCGACCCCGGCGTCTTTCATCTGTTCGAGTTTGTCCGGGTCGGCGGCGGCGGAGCCGATGAAGTCCAGCAGGGCGTGCACGGCCACACCCCGCTCCGCCGCCTCGCTCAGCGCACTGGCGAAAGCGCCGGCCGCTTCTTCGCCCCAGAACTCGTAGGTCTCGAAGGTGATCGAATGCTCGGCGTCGTCGATGGCCTCCAGCATGCCCGCGTAGATGGCCTCGCCGTCCTCCAGCAGGGCGATGCGGTTGCCGTCGACGATGGGAGTCTGCATGAGTACGCCCATGGTGCGCTGGAACTGCGGGTCGCTGACGCCGTAATCCACCTCTACCGGCTGCTGCAGGCGTTTCGGTTTCGGCAGGGCGTTGAACAGGACGATATTGCCGATCACCAGCGCCACGGTGACGACGGCGATGACGGCAATGACGTAACGGTTACGGCGTTTCAATGGCTGCGCTCCCGCGGCTGGTGGCAGACGCCTGGCATCGTTGGGATGGTACGCGGCTCACATCCTCGGGTCACGGCGCGGGCTGTGACAGGGCTTGCCGGAGCGCATTGGTGAAGTCCGTTGCCGGTTGCGGGTCGCCGAACAGGTACCCCTGGAAGGCCTGGCAGCCGGTTTGCTCCAGAAACCGGTGAATGTCCTCCGTTTCCACCCCTTCGGCGATGGCCTCCAGGCCGAGGCTCTGGGCCAGCAGAATGATGGTGCGCACGATGACCGCATCGTTGGGGTCCGTCAGCACGTCCCGCACGAAGCGCTGATCGATCTTGATCTGGTCCAGCGGAAGCCGCTTGAGGTAGTACAGCGACGAGTACCCGGTGCCGAAATCGTCCAGCGAGAAACCGATGCCGTGCCGTTTCAGCGCCATCATGCGATGGATGGCCTCTTCCGTGTCGTGGAGCAGGAGACTCTCCGTGATCTCCAGGTTCAGGCGGTCGGGCGGTGCACCGGTGCGCCTCAGCGTGGTCTGCACGCGGGAGACGAAGTCCGGGTGCTGGAACTGCTGGGCGCTGATGTTGACCGATACCGAAAGTGTGGCCGTGTCCACGTCTCTCGCCCACCTGGCCAGCTGGTGACACGCGGCCTCCAGCATCGCCGCGCCCAGGTCGATGATCAGTCCGGTGTCTTCGGCAACGGGAATGAACTGGGCCGGCGCGATGACGCCGTGCTCGGGATCGTTCCAGCGCGCCAGCGCCTCGGCGCCGGTAATCTGGCCGCCTGCGTTGACCTGCGCCTGGTAGTAAGGCTCGAACTCCCCGCGCTCCAGCGCGGCGCGCATTCGGGTACCCAGCTCGATACGTGCATTGACCGTGGCCTGCATATCGGGGTCGAACAGGCGCAGCGTATTCCGGCCGGCCGCTTTGGCCTGGTACATGGCGAAGTCGGCGCGCTTGAGCAGGTCGTTCACCGTGTCGTCCGGGTCACCCAGCAGGGTGATACCGATGCTTGGCGTGATGTGCCGCCAGTGATCGCCAAGCTGGTAGGGGGCATTCAGGGTCGCGAGAATGTCGTGTCCAACGGACTCGGCCTGGACGGCCGCAAGGTCGGCCGCCTGCTCCAGGTTGTTGATCACGATCACGAACTCGTCGCCGCCAAAGCGCGCCACGGTATCTTCCTCGCGCAGGCACGCCAGCAGCCGTCGGGCAACCTCCCCCAGCAGGGCGTCGCCCTCGTCATGGCCGAGCGTGTCGTTGAGGTTCTTGAAGTTGTCCAGATCCAGGAACAGCACGGCTCCGCCGCTGTGGTGCCGGACCGCCGCGCTCATGGCATGGTGCAGCCGGTCCTGCAGCAGGCGGCGGTTCGGCAGTCCGGTGAGGGGGTCGTAGAGGGCCAGCCGGGTGATCTTCTCCTCGTTCTCCCGGCGTGCATGGATGTCCGTTGCCGTGCCGTACCAGCGCACGATGGTGCCTTCGTCGTCGCGGACCGGCACCGCTTTCACGAGATGCCAGCGGTACGCCTCGTCGTACTGACTGTGAACGCGGAATTCGATGGAGTATTCACGGCCGGTCCGTACGCTGCGGTCCCAGGCCCGGGAGACCCGCTCACGGTCGTCCGGATGGATGGCGGCCATCCAGCCGGCGCCGGAGAGGTCGGCGCGGTTCAGCCCTGAGTAGGTCATCAGCGTCGTGTTGCCGTAGAACAGGTGACCATTGCCGTCCGCCACCCACACGCTGATGGGCATGGCGTCGGCGAGCTCCTGGAAGTAGCGGCGGCTCTGGTCCAGGGTGCGTTTGACGTCCTTCTGCTCGGTGATGTCCTGAAACGCGCCCTGAACCTGGGTGATGGTGCCACTGGCGTCACGGACTGCCTCACCCATGGTCCGGACCCAGATGCGCCGGCCCAGGGCGGTGTTCAGCTCGAACTCCTCGTCGAAGGGCGTGCCGTCATTGGCGCAGCGGTCGAAGAGCTTGCGGACGTGTTCGCGCCACTCCGGAGCGTAGTAGCTGATCCCCTCGTCCACCGTCGGGGTGGTGCCCGCTGGCATGTCGTGGATGGCGCAGACCTGGTCGGACCAGAGGATGCGGCCGGATTGCAGATCCACGGCCCAGCCGCCGATGTTTGCCGCCTGACCGGCGATGCGCAGCAGCCAGTCGCTCCGGTTGAGCGCCTCCTCGGCCTGCTTGCGCTCGGTAATGTCGCGGACGGACGCGCAGTTGAATTCGCGGCCCTCGTGGGCCAGGAAGTTGGCGTTGATCTCCACCGGCAGGGTACGGCCGTCGGCCATCCAGAGTTCGGCCTCGAAACACATGGAACCGGCCTGCTTCAGCGCCTCCCAGTGTTCCTGCCACAACGACGGGGTGAAGCCAACGCAGACATCGTAGACGGTGCGCCGCATCAGGTCGTCGCGGTCGTAATCCAGCATGCGGCAGATTGCCGTGTTGGCGTACTCGTGACTGCCGTCGCGGCGCAGCCAGACAATGCCGTCTGCCGCGTTCTCGACGGCGAAGTGGGCCAGGCCGTGATGGAGTCGGGTTAATGCGTCGCTTCGGTTCAAACGGCCCCCCGCCGCGAGTGGCAACCCTTGCGCCTGCTCCTGCCAGCCGTCCGGTGCCACCTGGCCGCCGGCGGGGAGCAGCCCTCGCTGATGACAATAGCACCGCGGTTCTGGCAGGGGTAGACGGGCTGCCGGTTCAACGGTTCATGATCCGCCGCCGCAGCGCCCACACGGACAAGGG
Organism: Aquisalimonas asiatica; assembly: GCF_900110585.1. Classification (NCBI taxonomy): domain Bacteria; kingdom Pseudomonadati; phylum Pseudomonadota; class Gammaproteobacteria; order Chromatiales; family Ectothiorhodospiraceae; genus Aquisalimonas; species Aquisalimonas asiatica. The sequence continues at coordinate 29,530 of NZ_FOEG01000009.1, forward strand.
GGCGAACACCGCGGTAATCGCCACCGACCAGGCCATGGCCCACAGCGCCGGCTCCAGGACCGGACCGCCGACGATCAGCCCCCGGGAGGCATCCGAGAGCTGGGAGATCGGGTTGGCAAGGACCACGACCTGCAGCCAGCCGGGCATGGTCTCCACGGGCACGAAGACGTTGCTGACGAAGGTCACCGGAAACAGTGCCGTGAAGCCGAACAGTTGCACGTGTTCGGGGTCCCGGGCGATGACCCCAACCAGCACCATGACCCAGGACAGGGACAGGGCGAATACAAGGATCAGGGCGGCCATTGCCAGCAGGCCGCCTGCGGAGGTGCCGAGCCGGAAGCCCAGCAGGAACCCGATGGCGAGCAGCAGCACGATGGACCACGCCTGCTTGACCAGATCCGCCAGGATCCGCCCGGCCAGCGGCGCCCACGGGGCGATGGGCAGCGCGCGCAGGCGGTCGAAGAAACCCTTGGTGAGGTCGGTGTTGAGGCCATGGCCGACGTAGACGGTAACGAAGGCCATGTTCATCACGATCACCCCGGGCAGGATGAAGGTCAGGTAATCGCTGGTGGAGCCGGCGATGGCGCCTCCGAAGACGTACAGGAACAGCAGCAGAAAGAGCACCGGCTGGATGCTGAAGTCGCCCAGCTCCCAGGGGTTGTGACGCAGCTGCAACAGGGTGCGTCCGGCCAGGCTGACGGTCTGTTGCAGGCCCTGGAGGAGACCGGGGCCAGCGCCTGTGGCGGACGGGACAGTGTCGGCGGTGGCGCGCTGGTTCATGAATGCTCCGTTCCGGTGGGCTGCACTGCGTCGTCCGCGTCCGCGTGACGGCCGGTCAGGGCGAGAAAGACATCGTCCAGGCTGGCGCTGCGCAGCATCAGCTCGTTCACCGCCAGGCCGTCGCGGTCGAGCGTGCGGACTACGGCGGGCAGCATGTCGGCGTCGCGCGCCGGTGCGGATACCCGCAAGCCGTCCACTTCGGGCGTTTCCCCGGTGATCCGGCTGATGGCTGCGGCAATGGGCGCGATGTCCGCCTCCCGCGTGGCGCTGGCCACCAGGGTGCGGGCGCCGATACGGGCCTTGAGCGCATCGGCCGTACCGGAAGCGATCACCTGGCCGCCGTCGATGACCACGATCTCGTCGGCCAGTTGATCTGCTTCCTCCAGGTACTGGGTGGTGAGCAGCACGGTAGTGCCCTCGGCCACCAGTCGGCGGATCAGCCCCCAGAGCTCCAGCCGCGCGCGCGGATCGAGCCCGGTGGTGGGTTCATCCAGAAACAGGATGCGCGGCTGACCCACCAGGCTTGCGGCCAGGTCAAGGCGCCGGCGCATGCCGCCCGAGTAGGTCTGGGCGGCCCGGGTAGCGGCGTGCTCGAGCTGGAACTGCGCCAGCAGCGCATCCGCACGCTCACGGGCAGTCCGGCGGGGAAGGCCGAGCAGGCGCCCGATGAGGACGAGGTTCTCGCGTCCGGTCAGGCGCTCGTCCACCGACGCGTACTGGCCGGTGAGACCGATGAGCTGACGGACCTGGTGCGCCTGGGTGTGGACGTCGAAGCCGCCCACGGTCGCCGTGCCGGCGTCGGCGTGAAGCAGCGTCGAGAGAATGCGCACTACCGTGGTCTTGCCAGCGCCGTTGGGCCCGAGCAGGCCGAGCACCGTGCCCGGCTGCACATCGAGGCTGACGCCTCCCAGTGCCTGGGTGTCGCCGAAACGTTTGCACAGGCCTTCGGCGTGGATGGCTGTGGTCATGGGGCTGTGCTCCGGGGCGGGTTGAGTCCGTTCATTGGCATGGTGCAATCCTCCCCGCGATCGGGCGTTATGTCCAGCGTCGGCCCGGGCGATGAACAGGGCACTCGACTATGCTGGTAAAACGGACGGTTAATGCAGTTGAGGTGGCCTGTCATGGAGCAGGATCTGAACCTCGGGGGCAGCGTCAGGTCGGCCACCGAGGACGAGCGGTTGTACGATCTCTACTCCCTTAACGTGCTCGATACGTCGGCGGAGACGCGCTTCGACCGGCTCACCCACCTGATTGCCGACATCTTTCGCTTCCCGGTTGTACTGATCAGCCTCGTGGATCGCGACCGGGAATGGTTCAAGTCGGCCTTCGGCTGGGAGCGCAAGGAGGTGGACCGGGACATCTCCTTCTGCGCCCACGCCATCGACAGCGCCGACGGCGTGTTTCTCGTGCCCGACACGCTCCGGGATCCGCGCTTCGTGCGTAATCCGCTGGTCACGGGCGAGCCCGGGATCCGCTTCTATGCCGGTGTCGTGGTGCACGGCCCCGCGGGGCATCCCGTGGGCACCCTGTGCGTCATCGACCGGATACCCCGGGCCTTCGACGAGCAGGCGCTGGCCCGTCTGCGGCAGTTCGCGGAGCTGGTGCAGCACGAGCTGCATCACGTGCGCGAGCTGCGCCGGCTGCGTGCCGCCATCGAGTTCTCCGTGTTCTACGATCCGCTCACCCGCCTGCCCAATCGCCGCCTGCTGGGCGAGCGCCTGCAGCACCTGATCGAGCTCAGTCAGCGGGATGGCCGCAAGGTGGTCGTGCTGCTGTTCAATATCGAGGGTCTGCGGCTGATCAACGAGAGTCATGGCACGGCCGCGGGTGACCGGATCCTGGTGGAGCTCGCCACACGGCTGCGCGACGGCTGCCCGCCCGGCGGCACGGCCGCGCGGCTTGAAGGCAACGAATGCGCACTGGTGCTGCCGGCGCCGGGGCGCGACACCGGCTGCATCGATACCATCGCCGAGCAGGTCCGCACGGCACTGGAGCGGCCGTTCATCGTCGATGGTCACGAGCACTACCTGCACATTCGTATCGGCGGCTCCGTCTTCCCGGATCACGGCACAACGCCGCGGCGGCTCCTGGAGCGGGCGGCCGCCGCCGTTCGCGTGCCGTCCGATGGCCTGCACCGGCCGGTGCGGTTCGTCAGCCAGGCCGACTCCGCGGATATCTCCCGTCGCATTGCCGTGGAGTCCCGTCTGCGCCGGGCCACGGAGCGGCAGGAATTCCGCCTGTACTATCAGCCGATTACGTCTCTCTCCGACAACGGCATCGTGAGCTACGAGGCGCTGTTGCGCTGGCACGACGAGGAGCTTGGCGAAATGTCGCCCGCCAGTTTCATCGCCGTTGCCGAGCAGACGGGCCTGATCGTGCCCATGGGCCGCTGGGTGGTGGAGGAGAGTTGCCGTCAGCTGGCCGCCTGGCGGCGCGCTGGCGTTGATGTCCGCCCCGTCTCCGTCAACGTGGAAGCGGTGCAGCTCCAGGACCCGCGGTTTGCGGCCATGGTACTGGACAGCCTCACCGCCGCGGGCATCCCGCCGGAGCTGATGCACCTGGAGGTGACCGAGTTGTCGCTGGTCAGCCACGGCGATCACGTGGCCGAGAACATGCGCACGCTCAGTGACGCGCGGATCAGCATCTACGTGGATGATTTCGGGACGGGCTACGCGTCCCTGGACTACCTGCGCCGCATGCCCATCGCCGGACTCAAGATCGACCGTTCCTTCGTCGACGGTCTGCCGGACGACAGTCAGGATGTCACACTGACCCGCTCCATGATCGGCATGGCGCGCAGCCTGGGGCTGCAGACAGTGGCCGAGGGCGTGGAGACGTGGTCCCAGTACCAGTTCCTGCGTGAGTCCGGGTGTGCCCTGGTGCAGGGCTATCTGTTGGCCAGGCCCATGCCTGCGGACGCCGTGAGCCGGCTGCCGGCGACCCTGCATGTCTCGCCGGGCATGGATGGACTACGCTGACAGCGTATGTTGGGGTGAAGGCGGGATTCGGGCCATCCCGGGGGAGACGCATGCAGAAGCAGGTGCTGGCCGATGCTGTCGAGCGTGGCAAGGCGGTGGAAGAACGCTTCGAGACGCTGCGGTACACCCGTCTGGTGGATAGCGTGGATGGCTACCCCCGGGGCAGCGTGATTCTCGAAGACGGCACCGTGATCCCCGGGTATCCGTCCATTGGCCGGGTGCAGTCGCTGGCGGCCGGGCTGGAGCGTCACTTTGGCGACGCCTTCTGGGCGGAAGAGAAGATCGACGGCTTCAACGTGCGCATCGCGCGCTACAAGGACGACCTCTATGCCTTCAGCCGGGGCGGGTTCGTGTGTCCGTTCAGCACCGACCGGCTCCCGGACCTGCTGGACGCCACCATCCTGGACGACGAACCTCACCTGGTGCTCTGCGCCGAGATCGCCGGGCCGGAGAACCCCTATCTGGAAGGCTGTCCGCCGGACATCAAGGAGGACGTGGCGCTGTTCATCTTCGACATGATGGACACCGCCACCGGTCACTTTCTGCACCAGGAACACCGCATGGCGCGCCTCGACTATTACACGCTGCCCGCCGCCCGGATCTTCGGCCGTTACGGGACGCAGGACGTGGAACCCCTGCGTGAGCTGATCCTGGCGCTGGATGCCCGGGGCAGCGAGGGGCTGGTCTTCAAGGCGGAGCGCGAGGATGTCCGGGCCAAGTACGTCACCGGCCGCAGCAACATCGTCGACATCGCCCTGTGCGGCGATCAGCTCCTGGACCTGCCGCCGGAGTATTTCACCAACCGGCTGATGCGCCTGGCACTGTTCGCCAGTGAACACGGCCAGATGGGCGATGCGGCGCTGGAGCGCCAGCTCGGCCAGGCCTTTATCGAAGGGCTGGGGCGGGCCATCAACCGCAGCCGTGAGCACGGGCGTGTGGGCATCCCGTTCCGCTGCCGCTTCCGGCGGCGGCGCAACGCGGAGCTGTTCATGGCGCACATGAAGGCCACCGGTGGCCGGCGGGTGCACATCGCCGAGGACATGCCGCGCCGGGAGGGCGATTACTGGCGGCTGGAGTTCGAGCGCGAACTGGAGCGCATGACCGGCACCCTGGCCAACACCCTGGCCGGCGGCGCGCAGTTCGACTGATCAGGGGCGCGGTGCATCGCGGTCGGCCAGGTTCTCCATGACCCGCCGCAGGTAGGCGGCGGTGACCAGCTTCACGCCCATGCGGTTGCCCATCTTGCGCATGCCCTCGTCGGCACTGGCGAGTTCCGCGTCCAGCTCCATGGCGAGCAGCACCGCGTCCACGTCCTCCCGGGAGTCCACCAGCCCCTTGCGCATGGCCTCCCGGAAGCGCTCGCGCAAATGGGTGATGAGCTCCGGGTCCATGTCCGCCGCCGCGCCTGCCCGCTTGGTGTGCTCCTCGGCGATGCGCAGCCCGCGGTCGATGCGGGTGCGCACCTCGTCGATGAACTCGTAGAGCACGTCACTGGGGATGGTCAGCGAGAAGCGCTGGGGCGAGCGGACCCAGATCTCGGTCTCCACGTCGCCGGCCAGGGCGTCGTCGAGCTCCCGGATGGTGCGGAACTCCTCGTAGACCGACAGCGGCATGTAGAACTCCGCCGGGCAGCGCCGCGCCAGAGCGAGGAACGTCTCCAGTACCTGCACCGGCGTCTCGCCGAATTGCGCGGAGACGTGCGGGTTGGTGAATACGCTGGTGTCCAGCACGAAGCGTCGCATGGCGGCTCCCGAACGAGGACGGACTCTCCCGGCATCTTGTGACGCCGGCCGCAGCGCGTCAACGGCCCGGTCTACGGCTCGGGTGACTGGAAGGCGTTGCGGTGAAACGCCGCTGCCTCCTCCACCTCCCGCACGCCGCACACGCCCGGCTCGGGCGGCTCGGCGCCGGCCAGCACCGACAACACGGCGTGCACACCGTTGGACAGGGAGTCCAGGTTGTAGCCCCCCTCCAGCACGAAGACCAGGCGGCCGTCGCAGTGTCTGGCGGCCACGTCCTGAAGGATGCCGGTCATGGCGCCGAAGCCTTCGTAGGAGACATTCAGCGCCAGGTCGTACCAGTGCGGGTCGAAGCCCGCCGAGACCAGCACCAGATCCGGCCGGAACCAGTCTGCCGCCGGCACGATGATGTCGCGGAAGGCCTTGAGGTAGGCCACGTCGCCTGCGCCGGCAGGCATCGGGATGTTCACGGTCGTGCCTTCGCCCAGCCCGGCGCCGATCTCCTCCAGCCGGCCGGAGCCGGGATAGAAGGGCGCGGCGCGGTGGATATCCACGAACAGCACGTCCGGGTCCGCCCAGAAGATGTCCTGGGTGCCGTTGCCGTGGTGGGCGTCCCAGTCGATGATCATCACCCGTTCACACCCGAGGGCGGCCTGGGCGTGGGCGGCCGCCACGGCGACATTGTTGAACAGGCAGAAGCCCCTGGCACGGACCGGTTCCGCGTGATGGCCCGGCGGGCGTACCGCGGCAAACGCCGACCGCGAGCGGCCGCTGACCACGGCCTCCACCGCGGCCACGGCGGTGCCGGCCGCCACTTCCGCCGCGTCCACACTGCCGGGCGAGACGGCGGTGGTGTCCACGTCCAGCCAGGCGTTGGTCCCCCGCAGGGCGTTGATCGCGTCCAGATAGGACATGGTATGGACCCGTGCCAGCTGCTCCCGGGTGGCCGGCATGCCCGACTCCACGGTGACGCCCGGGATCGGCTGCTGTGCCAGCAACTGCATGATCGCCGTCAGGCGGCCGGGGTGTTCGGGGTACTTCCATGGGACGCCAAGACCGGAGAGGATCTGGCGGAGATGCTTCTCCAGGCGGCCGGGGAGAAAGGCCGCATCGGTATCGGGCTCGTGGGCGAGCACGCGTTCGTCGTAGAACAGGATGGTTGTCGGGTCGGTTGTTGCCACCAGGCCCCCTCGGTTTCGGTGACTGGCCCGCCGACGGCGCGCCTACTGGAAGGTTAGTATAAACAGTGGCATGGAACCGCGGCACTGCAAAAGGTGATATGGTCGCAGGCTCAGTTACAGGGAGTGTCCGCCATGGCGGAAGCGCTGATTTTCTACACCAACCCCATGTCCCGCGGCCGCATCGTGCGCTGGATGCTGGAGGAGTTGGGCATTCCGTACCGTACCGAGCTGCTGGAGTACGGCGGGGCGATGAAATCCCCCGAGTACCTGGCCATCAATCCCATGGGCAAGGTGCCGGCCATCCTGCACGGTGGCACCATCGTCACGGAAAGCGCGGCGATCTGCGCCTATCTTGCCGACGCATTCCCGAGTGCCGGCCTTGCGCCGTCACCCCTGTCCCGTGGCGCCTACTACCGCTGGCTCTTCTTCGCGGCCGGCCCGCTGGAGGCGGCGGTGATGAATCGCAGCATGGGTGTGGAGCCCGACGCGGAGCAACAGGTGCGAATCGGCTGTGGCGACTACGGCTCCGTGATGGAGACCCTGGCCCGGGCCCTGGTGGGTGGCGGGTTCATTGCCGACGAGCATTTCACTGCGGCGGATGTCTATGTGGGCTCGCAGATCGGATGGGGTCTTGAAAACGGCATGATCGAGGAGCGTGAGCTGTTCCGCGACTACTGGGTCCGCGTCAGCGACCGCGATGCCTACCGCCGTGCCGCTGCACTGGACGATGAAGCCATGAAGGCAGCGGAGTAACCGGGCACCGCATCAGCGCGGTGCCCGGCCGGGGCCTCAGGTCTGTGGAGCGGTGGCCTGGTCCGATGCCATACCGGCATGGGGTGAAGGCAGTCGCTTGCGCCCGAACAGGATCAGCGCCGTGGCGGGGATGAACATGATCAGGCCGTACAGGGCCGCGGGCATCAGCATGGTTTCACCGTCCAGCCCCCGCACGCCGTGCAGCAGTGTCCCGGCGATGGCCATGCCCAGGGGCGTGTTCTGCAGGCCGATCTCGATGGCCACGGTGAGGCGCTGACGCAGATGCAGCGACAGCAGCGACGCCATGAGCAGGCCCAGGGCCACCATGATGACGTTCAGCGCGATCACCACTGAGCCGACCTGGGGCAACAGCGCCATGATGTCGTCCCGCTCGGCCCAGACCACCGCAAGCACGATGAACATGAAGGCCAGGGCGGCGAACTTGTCGTAGAGCGGCCCGATACGGTGGGCGAAGCGGGGCGCAAAGCGCCGCACCATCATCCCGAGGGACAGGGGCAGCAGCGTGAACACGAACACCCCGAACATGATCTGAACCACCGGCGACGGAATATCGTCCGGCGCCGAGCCCAGGAAGTAATCCATGGCCAGGGCCGCGAGCACCGGAATGGTGAGAACCACGATGCAGCTGGTTGCCGCGGTCAGCGTGATGGACAGTGGGCGGTCGCCGTGGGCCAGGTGGGTGGTGAGATTGGATGTGGTGCCGCCGGGGCAGGCCGCGAGGATGATCAGGCCGATGGCAAGTTCGGGGCCGAGCCCCCAGGTCATGGCCAGCAGGAAACCGACGATGGGCAGCAGGACGAGCTGACCACCCAGCCCCGCCACCAGCGCGCGCGGGTAATCCTTGAGGCGGATGAAATCCCGCAGGGTCAGGGTCATGCCCATGCCGAACATGATGAACATCAGGGTCAGCGGCAGCATGACATCCAGTAACAGGTTGACGTCGTTCTCCATTTCTCCTCCAGGTAGACATCCTGACAGCGCCCCGGCGCGAACCAGCTAAACGCGTCATTGTGAAACAAACACGAATAATGACTCAGTTGTGCGGACGAGTCCAAGGCCCGGGGGCCGTGTCGGGGTGGTTGCAGGGGCAGTCGGTTGGACCTTCAGGTCCACCAGGCGACGACGTCCGGAAAAGGGGAAGTGCTCGTAGGGTGGACCTTCAGGTCCACCAGGCGATCAGCGAGGACGTACGGCAAAGGGGAGTGCAGGCTGCGCCAGGACGACGCAACCTGCTGCGGAGGGAGATCAGACGGGGTCGACAGCGGTTTCCATCGCCCAGATCTGGCCGGCCATGCGGCGTTGCGCGGCGACGTACTCCCGCTCGAGATTGGTGACCACCTCGCCCGCGGGGCGGACATCACGGATGCTGCCGACGCCCTGGCCGGCACCCCAGATGTCCTTCCACGCCTTGTTCTTGCTGCTGCCGCCGGAGCCGAAGGACATCTTGCTCTTGTCGGCTTCCGGCAGGTCGTTCGGGTCCAGGCCGGCGCGGGTGATACTGCCGCCCAGGTAGTTGCCGTGTACGCCGGTGAACAGGTTGGTGTAGACCACGTCTCCGGCGCTGGAGTCGACGATCATGGACTTGTAGTCCGGCGCCGCGTTGGCTTCCTCGGTGGCGATGAAGCGGGTGCCCATGTAGGCCAGGTCCGCTCCCATGCTCTGGGCGGCGAGGATATGTTCGCCGCGGGTGATGGCGCCGGAGAGGATGATCGGCCCGTCGTAGAAGCTGCGGATCTCCGAGACCAGGGCGAACGGGCTGAGGGTGCCGGCGTGGCCGCCGGCGCCGGTGCATACCAGGATCAGGCCGTCCACGCCCGCCTCGATCGCCTTCTGCGCATGGCGCACGTTGATGACGTCGTGGAACACCAGCCCGCCATAGGAGTGCACCGCCGGGATCGCCTCGGTGGGGGCGCGCAGGCTGGTGATGACGATGGGCACCTCGTACTTCACGCACATCTCCAGGTCATGTTCCAGGCGGTCGTTGCTCTGGTGCACGATCTGGTTCACGGCGTAGGGCGCCACCTTCTTCTCCGGGTGCGCGGCCTTGTACTCGGCGAGCTCGGTGGTGATGCGCTGCAGCCAGACCTCCAGCTCCTCGGCGGGGCGGGCGTTGAGTGCCGGGAACGAGCCGACAATGCCCGCCTTGCACTGAGCGATGACCAGGTCCGGGTTGGAGACAATGAACAGGGGCGAGCCGATTACCGGCAGCCGCAGGTTCTCCTCGAGAATCGTTGGCAGAGTCATTTGCGTTCTCTTCTTCCTGATGGGTATCGGGGGGGCCGTCAATCGGCCCGTGGCGCGAACATCGAGCAGCGTCGTCGCGGACGACGCGCGGCCATTACAACCGCTCGATGATGGTGACGTTCGCCATGCCGCCACCTTCGCACATGGTCTGCAGACCGTAACGGCCCTGGCGCTGCTTCAGGGCGTGGACCAGTGTGGTCATGAGCTTGGTCCCGGAGCTGCCCAGGGGATGCCCCAGAGCGATGGCGCCGCCATTGATGTTCATCCGCTCCGGGTCCGCACCGGTGGCGGACAGCCACGCCAGCGGCACCGGGGCGAAGGCTTCATTCACTTCGAACGCATCGATGGCGTCCGCCGACAGCCCGGTCTTCTTCAGAGCCTGCTCGGTCGCCGGCAGCGGCGCTTCCAGCATGATCACCGGGTCGTGGCCGATGACGCTCATGTGGTGAATCCGTGCCAGTGGCTCCACACCCATCGCCTTCAGGCCGCGTTCACTAACGACCATGACGCCGCTGGCACCGTCGCAGATCTGGCTGGCGTTGGCCGCGCTGATGTAACCACCCTCCTGCAGGGTCGCGACACCGGCGATCCCCTCCAGGGAGGCGTCGAAGCGGATGCCTTCGTCCACCGTATGCAGTTCGCCGTCGTCACCGCCTTCGGCGGAGCGGGCCGGTACCGGCAGGATTTCCTCCTCGAACCGGCCGCTGCGCGCCGCGTCCATGGCGCGCTGATGGCTCTGCAGGGAGTAGCGGTCCAGATCCTCCTTCGAGTGGCCGTACTTCTTCGCGATCATCTCGGCGCCCATGAACTGGCTGAACTCCTCGACGCCGTCGTAGCGCTGACGGATGCCCGGGCTCATGTAGTGGCCCATGCCGGCCTTCTGGGGCAGCTTGATGGTGGAGAACATCGGCACGCGGCTCATGCTCTCGACGCCGCCGGCGATGACCACGTCCATGGAGCCGGCCATCACCGCCTGGGCGGCGAAGTGAAGCGCCTGCTGGGAGGAGCCGCACTGGCGGTCGATGGTGGTGCCCGGGACCGACTCCGGCAGCTTCGACGCGAGCACGGCGTTGCGGCCGACGTTCATGGCCTGTTCGCCCGTCTGGCTGACGCAGCCGAGAATCACATCCTCCACCAGCGCCGGATCGGCGCCGGCCCGGTCCACCAGCCCGTTGATGACCTGTGCCGCCAGGTCCGCCGGGTGCCAGCCCGACAGGCGTCCGCCTTTGCGGCCGCCGGCCGTGCGGGTTGCGGCAACGATATACGCTTCGCTCATGATTCGGTCCTCCCCGTGGATGATTGTGTGACGTAACCGGGCAGACCGTCACGGGGACAGTCGGAGCACGGTCAACGCGCCAGGCTTCTGGTCACTGTGTACGGATTGTGCGCTGTTGGAACGGGACAGGCGAATCTGGCCTTTCCGTGCGCAGCGCCGCAACAGATAACTATGTTACAAACTTTTCGGGGAAGGTGTGCGAGCGTGAGGGGGGGAGCGGAGGTGCGGCGGAGCCACGGGGGCTCCGCCGGATCGGGGCGCTGGGTCAGGCCTCGCGCGCTTCACCGCGGGCGCTGATCGCCTCCGGCAGACGGGCTGCCATCGCGCGCAGGCGGCCGAAGCCGGCGCGGATGAGCGACGCCATGTAGCGGTTGCGCTCCAGGCGTGCCTGCTTTTCGAAGGCGGCAATGCTGGCGTGGCTCAGCACGAACGGCTCGTCGGTTCGATGATTGTTCATGACACCCTCGTTTCGCGATTTATGTTGCGGTGCATGATAACGGGGTCCCCGGCGACCATGCAGGGGTGTACTGGCAAATTGCTTTTGCGTGACTGTCACAAATCAATGGAACTCGTGAGGAGAACTGCAATGTGGGCCACACCTGTTGTACCGGAGATCGCTCGGGAGCATCACTACGGCGACCGTGTTGTGCACTGCTTTCGGGAGCGGCCGGACCACCTCAACCGACTGCTGCCGGAGGCCCTGGCCCGCGTACCCGACAACGACGCCCTGGTGCACGGTGACCGGCGCCTGACTTACCGGGCGCTGGACGAGCAGGTGGGGAAGGTGGCGGCCGGCCTTGCCGCTTGTGGTGTCGGTGCTGGCGACCGGGTGGCCCTGATTCTCGGTAACCGCATCGAGTTCGTGGTGCTGGTGCTGGCAACCTGGCGTCTGGGCGCCGTCGCCGTGCCCCTGAATACCCGCGACAGCCGCTCCGGCTACGAGCACGCCCTGGGGGACTCCGGGGCCCTGGTGCTGGTGCACGAGCCCGACGTCCGCGAACGGCTGCCCGACAACGCGGCCCTGCCGGGCCTGGCGCACCGCATCTGCACGACCGCCTTCGACCGCCTGCTGCAGCACGGCGGCCGCCGGGAGCCCGCCGCCGTGGCGGAGGAGGACGTGGCCGCCATTCTGTATACGTCCGGCACCACCGGCCGGCCCAAGGGCGCCATGCTGACCCACCTCGGCATTATCCACTCGCTGATGCACTTCACCGTCTGCATGGGGCTCGAGCCGGGCGAGCGCTCACTGATCACGGTGCCGCTCAGTCACGTCACCGGGCTGGTGGCGCTCATGGGCACGTGCCTGCACGCGGCCGGGACGCTGATCATCCAGAGCGAGTTCAAGGCGCGCGCTTTCCTGGAGCTGGCCGCCCGCGAGCGCATGACCCACACCGTGCTGGTGCCCGCCATGTACAACCTCTGCCTGCTGGATCCGGCGTTCGACCGGTTCGATCTCTCCGCCTGGCGGATCGGCGGCTACGGTGGGGCGCCCATGCCGGAGGTCACCATCGGCAAACTGGCGGAACGGCTGCCGGATCTGCAGCTCATGAACGCCTATGGCGCCACCGAGACCAGCTCCCCGGTCACCATGATGCCGCCCGCCGAGACCGGCGTCCGTGGTGACAGCATCGGCGTGGCGCTGCCCTGCGCCCGGGTGGCCATCATGGATGACGACGGCCGCGAGGTGGCGCGGGGCCAGCCCGGCGAGCTCTGGGTGGCCGGGCCCATGGTGGTGCCGGGGTACTGGAACAACCGGGAGGCAACGGCGCGGGAGTTCACCGGCGGGTTCTGGCGCTCGGGCGATATCGGCTCCATGGACGCGGACGGCTTCGTGTATGTCTTCGACCGCAAGAAGGACATGATCAACCGCGGTGGCTACAAGGTCTTCACCACGGAAGTGGAAAACGTCATGCTGGCGCACCCCGGTGTGGCGGAGGTGGCCGTGATCGGCACGCCGTGCCCGGTGCTGGGCGAGCGGGTGCACGCGTTCGTGGTGCCAACGGGGAGCGGTCTCGACGAGAGCGCCCTGCTGGACCATTGCGCCGCCGAGCTTTCCGACTACAAGGTACCGGAGGGGGTAATTCTCCGGCAGGAGCCGTTGCCGCGGAATCCGAACGGCAAGGTGCTCAAGCGCGCGCTGCGGGACGCGTTCGCGGCGCAGCGATCAGGCGGTCATGGGACGGGGTGACGGTATCGCCGTTGCGCTGGCCGCAGACGATTCAGGGACAGGGAGACGATCATCATGGGGCAGAAGCACGCGGTTGGCGGCGTTTCATTCCGCGAGAGCGTCGATCACATGGTCGACCATGCCATCGATATCATGGGTCTGGATGACGGGTTGCGCGAGGCCATGAAGGCCTGCCACTCCGTGCTGCAGGTGTCGTTTCCGGTGGAGATCGACGGCCGCGCCGAGATGTTCACCGGCTGGCGGGCCACCCACAGCGACCACCGCCTGCCCGTCAAGGGCGGCATCCGCTACGCCACCCAGGTGGATCAGGACGAGGTCGAGGCGCTGGCGGCGCTCATGACCTACAAGTGCGCCATTGTCGATGTGCCGTTCGGTGGCTCCAAGGGCGGCCTGATGCTCGACCCCAAGCGCTATACCCGCGACCAGCTCGAGGCCATTACCCGCCGCTTTGCCCGGGAGCTGATCGACAAGCAATACCTCAGCCCGGCGCAGAACGTGCCGGCACCGGACATGGGCACCGGCCCGCGGGAGATGGGCTGGATGGTCGATACCTACCGTCGGCTCTTCCCCAACGACATCAATTACATGGGCTGTGTCACCGGCAAGCCGGTGGAGCACGGTGGCGTGCGCGGGCGTAACGAGGCCACCGGCCGCGGTGTGCAGTACGCCCTGCGCGAGTTCTTCCGCAACGAGGAAGAGAGTGATCGCGCCGGGCTCAAGGGGGATCTGTCGGGCAAGCGCGTGATCGTCCAGGGGCTCGGCAACGTGGGCTATCACGCCGCGTACTTCCTGAGCCGGGAGGACCACGCTCTGGTCACGGCGGTGATCGAGAGCGATGGTGCCGTCATCAACGAGGACGGCCTGGACATCGACGCCCTGTCGAATCACAAGCTGGCCCATGGCGGTGTCGAAGGGTTCCAGGGCGGCATCTTCGAGCCGGATGGCAGCAAGGTGCTGGAGCTGGACTGTGACATCCTGATCCCGGCTGCGCTGGAGGGTGTGATCACCACGGACAATGCCGCCAGTATCAAGGCCAACCTGATCGCCGAGGCGGCCAACGGGCCGGTGACCTTCGAGGCGGACGCCATGCTGCAGGCGCGCGGCGTGGAGATCATCCCGGACGCCTACTGCAACGCCGGCGGCGTCATCGTCTCCTATTTCGAGTGGATCCGGAACCTCGCCCACATCCGGTTCGGGCGTCTGGAGAAGCGCTTCCACGAGGCGCGCGGGCAGCACATCATCTCCGGGATCGAAATGGCAAGCGGTGCCCAGGTGCCCGACTGGATCCGGGACGAACTGGTACGGGGCGCTGACGAATTCGATCTGGTCCGCTCAGGGCTGGACGACAGCATGCGGCTCGCGTTCCGGGAAATCATGGATAAACGCCGCAGCAACGACGCCATCAAGGACTACCGTATGGCCGCCTACGTGCTGGCGATCGAGAAGATCGCCCGCTCTTACCGGGATATCGGTTACTGAGGCCGTCTCACTGCTCGGCGATGGGCTCGATGCGCTGGGCATCGGTGGCGGCGACCAGGTCCACACAGCGCTGATCCTGGAACTGGAATACCGTTACCCGGTGGGGTTCGTCGTGGATGCAGAACCCCACATCGCCCGCCATCCATACGGAATGGGCCGGTACCACCTCGGCCAGTGGGCGGCCCCGGTGACGGGCCAGGCGGCCCAGGGCGCTGACCCCTTCGCTGAAACTGGCCTCACGGACACTGCTGGCATCGGGAGTATGATTGATGCGGCCTTCGTGGGGCAGGCGGCAGAGCAGATCCACGGCATCGGGGTTGTTGTCCGGGCTGTCGTTGATCAGGACGCAGACATCGCTGGGTGTGAGCAGCAGGTAGACCGGGCCGTGGTAGGCGTGGCTTGCGGAGCGGTACTGGTTGACCGCGGCGCCGAACGTCCAGTTGGGCACCAGCACACTGAAATCCGGTGCGATGAAGCTGTTCAGCGCATAGAAGCGGCTGTCCATGGCGTCCTCGTTTCAGGCCGGCGCCCCCTGACGCTGGTCGGGGACAGATCCTCCGCGTGCCATCCTGTATGATCGCCGCACCGATGGCGACGGTGCAAGCGCGCCGGCGGCCCCTGTAGACTGGGCGCCATTGGTTCGTGCAACACGGAGGCACCCGGGACTGCACCATGAGCGTTGACACCATCGCCATCAACCGGCAACGGGGGGCGTTCGAAGAGCAGGCCAGTTTCTGGCTGTTCGGTTATGGCTCGCTGCTCTACAAGGCCGGCTTTCCGTACCTGGAGTGCCGGCCGGCGACCATCCGTGGCTGGTCACGCCGGTTCTGGCAGGGCTCTCACGACCACCGGGGCACGCCCGATGCGCCGGGACGGGTGGCGACGCTGGTGGAAGAGGCCGGTGCGGTGTGTACGGGCATGGCCTATCGCGTGACGCCGGAGGTGCTGGAGCCACTGGACGTCCGCGAGAAGAACGGCTATCTGCGGTTTACCACCACGCTTACCTTTACCGACGGCGGGACGGACCAAGGGCTGGTGTACATTGCCACCGAGGACAACGACGCGTTTCTCGGGCCTGCACCGGCGCTGGACATGGCGCAGCATATCGCACGATCTGCGGGGCCGAGCGGCCCGAACCGTGACTATCTGGTGGGGGTTGCCGCGGCGCTGGAGCGGCTCGGTGCGGAGGACACCCACGTGGCCACCCTGATGCAGGCGCTGCAGGAGGTGGAAGCCGGCCCTGAAACGCAACGGGCCGGACGGTTGCCCGCCCGGCCCGGCACAGCGTGAGATCGCCACGGGTTACTCGGTCTGGCCGCTACCCATGGCCGACTGCTCGTAGTTCTGGATGCCCAGGCGCTCGATGAGATCGAGCTGGGTTTCCAGAAAGTCGTAGTGGCCTTCCTCGTCGACCAGCAGCGCGCCGAACAGATCGCGGCTGGCGTAGTCCCTGACTGACTCGCAGTGGCCCATGGCCTCGCGGTAGAGCGTGATGGCCTCGGATTCGGCGGCCAGGTCGCACTCCATGATCTCCTTGACGTTGCCACCAACGCGCACCGTGTCCATGTCCTGCACGTTCGGCTTGCCACCCAGGAACAGGATGCGCTCGATGCAGCGGTTGGCGTGCCCCATCTCTTCCTGGGTCTCCTGCTCCTGCTTGGCGGAGAGCTTGGTCAGGCCCCAGTCTTCCAGCAGGCGCGCATTCAGCGTGTACTGGTGAACGGCCGTGAGCTCGCTGCGCAGTGCGCGGTTGAGGTACTCGATGACTTTCTCGTCGCCCTTCATGCTGCCTCCCGTTGATCCATGAACGCGTTTGCGCCCGATTTTCCCTTTATTTGCCCGGATTGGCTAGTGCCCACGGGCAATCGGTGCGCTGAGGTGCCTCGGCGCCCACGGGCGACCCGGCTCAGGCGCCCGCGAACAACCGGGAGAGCAATGATCGGGGTTGCGCCTGCTCCAGCAGGTGCCCGGCCTGGTTATCGGCGCGGGTAAGCAGGGCTTCCAGCTCTGCGGTGACCGCTTCGCTCGCCGCCCGATCTTCGCGACTGAATGACGAGCCGTGGCCGCGGACCCCGGCTTCGAGCAGCGCTTCCGCCCACAGAGCGATGGCGCCGCGGACCGCAGTCAGTACCCTCACGTAGGCGCTCGCCGGGACCACCAGGCTCAGCCGGGTCGACAGACTGGTCTGCGATTGCAGGCGATACTCCTCATGCGGGGGCATGTCCAGCCGTTTCCCGCCGGCCTTTCTGATCTGCGCCTCCTGGCGCACGATGGTCGGCAGCTCTTCGCGCAGGGTGAAAATGGCCGAGGCCTGACGCTGACCGTCCGTGATCGGGGCCTCGATCCAGCCCACGCCAGGGCGCCAGGCCACCAACGTGGCGTCGTTTCCCTTGCGGTAATCGGGGACGGTCTCGGTGTCCGGGTAGCCGTCGCGCTCGCGCTTGAGCCAGTTGCAGACCGGCTTCTGCCGCAGCACGGTCGCGTAGAACAGTGCGTCGGCAAGTACATCGCCGGGATTTGCGGCGTTGTCCACCGCCCGGTCGCGCAGGGTTTCCAGTACTGATGCCATGGGTGTCTCCTCCCTGACCCCGGTGCCGTCCTTGATCGCCCGTGTGCAACTGTCGCCGTTCGACCGGCCACAACCGCCAGGCTGATGGGAACCCTCGGGCGGGGTCTATCGTTGTCGTTATGGGCTTCCCTTCCTGGATTTTGTCCTTTCAGTCAGTGGGTTGCAACCCCGGCGACAGGTGGCGGCCCGGTCGCCCGTGAAGCCGGCCAGTGGCGTCGAGGCCGCCGGCTCCCCTGCTTCATGGGGGCACCGGATGCGGAACGGGGAGGGCGGGGTGTCAGTCCGTGGCGGTGAGCTCGCCGCAGAGGTTGCGCTGGAAGGCGTCGATGATGGCGTCGCGGTCCAGGCCGCAATTGATCAGGTAGTGCAGTTTCGTGAACGCGGCTTCACGGGTCATGTCGGCGCCGCCGATCAGGCCCGCCTCCGCCAGCGGTGTGCTGGTGGCGTAGTGGCCGAGGCGCACGCCGCCGTACTGGTTCTGGGAGACGGCGGCCACTACCACGCCGCGCCGGGTGGCCGCGTCGATGGCGGCCACGAAGGCGGCATCTTCCCCCGGGCCGATGCCCGAGGGGTAGGTCTCCAGCAGGAGCGCGTGCACGCCGGTCTCCACCACGCCGTGGATCACGTCACCGCTGATGCCGGGGTAGACCGCCAGCATCGCCGCCCGTGAGGCGTAGTCGGTCACCACGGGCAGCGATGCCTCCAGGGTGTCCAGGGTGCGTTGCCAGTGCAGCGCGTTGCCGTCGAACGTGGCCAGGGGGGCCGCGTTGGGGGAGGTGAAGGGCTGGCCCGGGGCGCCGAAGCGCTTGCTGCTGCGGTTGGCCTGCAGCAGCTGGCCGCCGAAGGCGAGGCCGGTACCCGTGAAGCCGGGAGAGACGGCGGCGTGCAGTGCGGTCAGCAGATTCTCCCGGGCGTCGCTGGCAGCTTCGCCCAGCGGGGCGCGGGCACCGGTGACCACCACCGGGCGGCCCAGATCGGCCAGCAGAAATGACAGCGCCGAGCCGGTGAACGCCAGGGTGTCGGTCCCGTGAATGACCACGAAGCCGGTGCAGTGCGCCGCATTGCGGCGGATCGTCCCGGCCAGTGCGTGCCAGAACGCCGGGTTGACATCGGCGCTGTTGATGGCCGGGCCGGTTCCCGGATCCAGCCAGCGCAGCGGGGGATGATTGCTGCCGGCGAGAGCCGCCTGGGCGCGCTCCGGAAGGTCCGACGACGGTGTGTAGCCGCGATCCGACGGCACCATGCCGAAGGTGCCACCGGTGTAGAGAACGCCGACGGGCAGGGCGTCGCCGTCAGGTGTGGTCTGCATCATGTCCGGTCTCCGTCGCGGGGTCGCCGGTAACGGGGCAGGGTGTGTGCCAACGGTCCTGGTAGACCAGGTCTGCGAGGTCGCGCCGCGTGTCCCAGCCTTCCTGCTCCAGCATGGGGGCATCGTAGAAGGCGTCCACGTGGCCGAGGCAGAGGATGGCCACGGGGTGGCCGCCCTCCGGAATGCCCAGTAGCTCGCGCAGGGCGTCCGGGTCGAACAGGGATACCCAGCCCATGCCGAGCCCTTCGGCGCGGGCGGCCAGCCAGAGATTCTGGATGCCGCACGCCACCGAGGCCAGATCCATTTCCGGGAGCGTGCGGCGACCGAACACGTACTGCTCGCGGTCGGGCATGAGCGAGACCACCAGCACCTCGCCGGCGTCGCGGATCCCTTCCACCTTCAGGCGCATGAACTCGGCACCACGCTCGCCCAGGGCGTCGGCGGTGGCGAGACGCTCCTGCTCCACCAGCGCATGGAGACGCTCGCGCAGTGCGTGGTCCGCGATGCGGACGAAGCGCCAGGGCTGCATGTAGCCGACGCTGGGCGCGCGGTGGGCTGCGGTCAGCAGGCGCGCGAGGGTGTCCGGGTTCACCGGGTCGGGAAGGAAATGCCGCATGTCCCGGCGCAAGTGGATGGCGCGGTAGACAGCTTCGATCTCCGGCGTCGTGAACGCATGGCCCGGCCGCGGGCGCCGGCCGCTGGTGGTGGAATCCTGCATGGATACAGCCTACCACAGCCGGGGCGTCACACGGGGCCGGGCGGCAGGCAACTTGCACCGTGTCTACCTTGGGTGAAGGCAGGGCCGTGGCGGCGTTACGGAGTGCCCTGTCTGAACCGAAGCGGGGCACTCCCGCGACGTTTCGCACCGAGCCGGTGCGGACCCGACACGATCAACAAGCGGAGTGGCACATGGAACGGTTAACCGAAGTCCTGGAAGGGATCAGCGGCTTTGTATGGGGGCCGGCGATGCTGGTGCTGTTGCTGGGCACCGGCCTCTATCTGACCATCGGCCTGCGAGGCATGCCGATCCGCCGCATTGGCTACGGCTTCCGGCAGATGATGCTGGGACGCCGGGCAGCAGAGAAGGACAAGGGGGAGATCACCCCGTTTCAGGCGTTGGCGACGGCGCTCTCCGCCACCATCGGCACCGGTAACATCGCCGGCGTCGCCACGGCCATCGCCCTGGGCGGCCCGGGGGCCGTGTTCTGGATGTGGATGACCGCACTCGTGGGCATGGCCACCAAGTATGCCGAGGCCGTACTGGCGGTGAAGTATCGCGAGGTGGATGAGGAGGGCCGCTACGTGGGTGGCCCGATGTACTACATCAAGAACGGGCTTGGGGCGAAGTGGGCCTGGCTTGGTGCGGTGTTCGCTGCGTTCGCCATGATTGCGGCCTTTGGTATCGGCAATACCGTACAGTCCAATGCCGTGGCCGACGTGATCCAGTCGAACACGGCCATTCCGCACTGGGTCACCGGTGTGGTGCTCTCGGCGCTCGTGTTCATGGTGATCATCGGCGGCATCCGGCGCATCGCCAAGGTGGCCGAGAAACTGGTGCCGTTCATGGCGCTGGTCTACGTGGTCGGGGCGACGGTCGTCATCCTGGTCAACCTGGTCGATGTGCCCGCCGCGCTGATGCAGATCGTGGTGGACGCCTTCACCGGCACGGCAGCGACTGGCGGTTTCGCCGGTGCGGCGGTGTGGGCGGCCATCCGCTTCGGTGTGGCCCGCGGCATCTTCTCCAACGAGGCGGGGCTGGGGTCCGCGCCCATCGCCCATGCGGCGGCCCGCACCAGCAACCCGGTGCGCCAGGGCTCCGTGGCCATGCTCGGCACGTTCATCGACACCATCATCGTGTGCACCATGACGGCGCTGGTGATCGTGCTCACGGGGGTCTGGGAAACCGGCGCCACGGGAGCGGCCATGACGTCGGAGGCGTTCGGTGAGGGCGTCGTGGGTGGCCAGTGGGTGGTGACCTTCGGCATGATTCTGTTCGCCTTCACCACCATTGTCGCCTGGAGCTACTACGGTGAGCGCTGTGCCGAATACCTCTTCGGCGTGCGGGTGATCCTGCCGTATCGCTACGTCTGGGTGGCCCTGCTGTTCGTCGGCGCCGTGGCCAACCTGGATCTGGTCTGGCTCATTGCCGACGTGCTCAACGCGCTCATGGCCATTCCCAACCTGATCGCGCTGCTGGCGCTGTCCGGAACGGTCTTCGCCGTGACCCGCGAGTACTTCGCCAAGGGGGGCGAGGTGGAGCGGGAGTAAGTGCGAAAGCGGCAGGGGGCGTCCCGGTTGGGGATGCCTCCTGCCGCCCCCCGTCAGTCGTCCAGTCTGGCAAAGACCTGCCGCATGGTCTCCGGCGTGAACTGCATGGTGTCGACGCCAGGTGACTGCCAGTGCCGGAAGGGTTGACCGTCGAGCCGCTTCACCAGCTCCCGGCTGTTGTAGATCTCCAGACCATACACCCAGTTCGCCATGATCAGGATGGCGGCCATGTGGGCGCCTTCATTGGAGGTGGCGCAGATGTCCTTCACCAGGTGCAGCTGGTAGTCGCGGAAGTAGCCGTCGAAGACCGAGGTCATCAGGCAGCCGTCGGTGACCAGCCCGCCGATGATGACGTGTTGCACCCCGAGGCTGCGCAGCACCAGATCGAGACTGGTGGCGTGGAAACTGCTCCAGCGGTGCTTGTCGATGACAATGTCGCCAGGCTCCGGGGCGATGGCGTCGAAGATCTCGATGGCGTCGCTGTCGTCGGCGTACAGCACCGGGCGGCCAGTGTCATCCAGTGGCTCACCCAGTGACAGGCCCACGCCGTCGGCGCGGTTCACCTGGCGGGTGTAGATCACGGGGATGCCGGCACGCCGGCAGCCGTCGATGAGGATGCGGCTGTTCCTGACCACGGAGTCCAGCGCGTCGATGCCGAACTGGCCCTCCTTTTGCAAGTCGATCAGGACCAGCGCGGTGTTATCTGCCTGCATGGTGTGTCTCCCGGGTCGCGGGGCAGGAATGGGTCGGGCGGGAGTCTACCCTTTCACGCAGGCGTTGGGGATGGGGGAATGGTTTGCAAATGAGAATCATTCCTATTAGTGTAACCTGCATCGGGCGGATACTCCGCCACACGCCGAGAGAGGTGAGGGCGATGAGCCGGGACAGCATTGAACAGAGGCAGGCAAGGATCGTGCGCCAGGTCCTCGGTATGGACAACTGGGCGGATCGGTACCAGTTCATCATGGAGCAGGGCGAACGGGTCCCGCGGTTGCCGGTGTGCTGGCGTACCTCGGCGAATCGGGTCCCCGACTGCGCCTCCAGGGTATGGGTACGCGGCAGCGGCGATGCAGGACGCCTGGGCTTCCTGGGGGCCAGTGACTGCCCCATGGATGCCGGCCTGCTGGGGCTGGTGGTTCACCTGTTTTCCGGGGAGGCGGCCAACGACATCATCGCCACGCCGCCGCGGTTCATCGAGGAGATGGGGTTGCCCGGCCGCATGAGCGCGCAGCGCATCCGCGGTGCCTACGCCATGGTGCACCATGTGCGCCACATCGCCATCCGCCACCTGCTCGGTCAGCGGCCGGTGGCCTTTGGCTCCAGGCCGGCGCGCGTACCCTCCCGCCTCGCGGGGTAATTGCCATCGCCGGCCGGGTTGCGCATTCTGTGCAGCGTCCCGGTCGTCGGTGGAATCATGGCAGAGGCGTCTCCTCACATCTGGTTGCTGTCCGCTTACCGCGCGGACAGTCACGCCGCATGGGCGGACTGGCTGCAACAGCACGTCCACGAGGTGCACTGGCATGTCCGCGAGCTGCCCGGGCGTCACTTCCGCTGGCGCATTCGTGGCAGCCCCCTGTCGTGGCTGGATGACCTGCCCGGTCAGACGCCTGACCGCATTGTCGCGACGTCCATGGTCGATCTGGCCACGCTGCGGGGGTTGCACCCCCGGCTGGCGCCCGTCCCGGTGGATTACTACTTCCACGAGAACCAGTTCGCCTATCCGGTGAGCCCCGGGCAGGTGGAGTCGCTGGAGCCACAGGTGGTGCAGCTCTATGGCGCGCTCGCTGCCGACCGCCTGTTGTTCAACTCCCGTTTCAATCGCGACTCGTTCCTCGACGGCGCCCGTGAGCTGCTGCGCCGCATGCCTGACGCGACCCCGGAGCGGGTCCCCGAGCGGCTGGCTGCCCGTAGTAGCATCTGTCCGGTGCCTGTTCACCCGATACCAGCGGCCCCGGAGAGAGACCACGGGTTGATCCTCTGGAATCACCGCTGGGAGTACGACAAGGCACCGGACCTGTTCGCCGACGCCGTGATCGGCCTGGCGCGCGCCGGCTACCGGTTCCGGCTCGCGCTGCTGGGCGCCCGGCCACGGACACCGCCGGATGCGCTGACACGTCTGCGCGCGGCACTGCCGGAGCGCATCATCGCGGACGGCCGGGTGGCGACGCCGGCCTATCGCGAGCTGGTCGGCAGGGCGGGGATTGTGGTGAGCACCGCCGCCCACGAGTTCCAGGGGCTGGCCATGCTGGAAGCAGCGAGCGCCGGCGCCATTCCGCTGGTGCCGGACGCCCTGTGTTATCCCGAACAGTATCCCGAGCAGTATCGTTATCCGGTTGGTGACGCGGCCGCGCTGCAGGCGCGGCTCGCCGCGTGGCTGACGGGGGACCGCCCGCCGCCGGCGGATGTGTCGCCGTGGCTGGCCCCTGCCGTCGAGCCCGCCTGGCGACGGGTGATCCGAGGAGAACAAGCGGAGAGTGTCGTATGAGTGTGCGCACCATGGTGTGCCAATCCCTGGACGGCCCCGATGCGCTGCGGCTGATCACCAGTACTCCCGGGCCGCTGGCGCCGGATGCCGTGCGGATCGCCGTGCGCGCCGCGGGAGTGAATTACCCGGATCTGCTGATGACCCGTGGCGCTTATCAGCTGCGGCTGGAACCGCCGTTCACCCCGGGCATGGAGGTGGCCGGCACCGTGATCGAGTCCGGTCCGGACGCCGGGCAGTGGCAACCGGGCGCGCGGGTGATCGCCATGCTGCGCTACGGCGGATACGCCGATCAGGTGGTGGTGCCGGCATCGAGCGTGGTATCGCTGCCGGATGCGTTCGGCTTTGCCGAAGGCGCCACCTATCTGGTGGCGGCGAAGACGGCCCACCAGGCGCTGGTGTACCGGGGGCGGCTGGCGGCCGGGGAGACCTTGCTGGTGTTGGGGGCCACCGGTGGTGTGGGGCTGGCGGCGGTGGAGCTCGGTCATCTGCTCGGCGCACGGGTGATTGCCGTCGGCTCCAGTGACGAACGGCTTGCCGTCGCCCGGGAGAAGGGCGCGGATGCGGTGGTGAACTATCGCACCCAGGATGTCCGGCAGGCCGTAGAGGAAATTGCTGGCCCCAACGCAGTGGACGTGGTCTACGACCCGGTGGGCGGGACATTGTCGAGCGCCAGCACGCATCTGCTCGCCTGGGGCGGGCGGCTGCTGGTGGTCGGTTTTGCCAGTGGCGAGATCCCCGCGTTTGCCGCCAACCACGCGCTGCTCAAGGGCTACAGCATCGTTGGTGTTCGCGCGGGCGAGGCGGGGCGGCGTGACCCGGCCCAGGCACGCGAGAGCCTGGACGTATTGATCGACTATGCAGGGCGCGGACTGTTGCGCCCCCACGTCTGCGCCACGTTTCCCCTGGAGGATGCGGCTGCCGCATTGCACTTCATGGATCAGCGACGCGTTGTGGGACGGCTGGCCCTGGTGGTCGGCTGAATCGGGCTGATGGCCCCGGGGATAAAACTGTTGCAGTGCACAATTTGCGTTGATATGATGCGCCGCAACAAGGGTGGAAAAGGGTTCCACACCTTGCCTGAACCCGCAACCTGACGAGGTGTTGCCATGACGAATCCGACCATCAATCAGTTCAACGAGCAGTTCGACAAGTTCTTTGGCGGCCCGGCCCGTGCGTTCGCCGAGCTGACCGTGAACCACGTGGAATCCGTGGTCAACTCCCAGGTCGAGGCGTCCCGCGCCTACACCGACCTGGGCCTGAAGCAGCTTCGCAGCGCCATGGAAGTGAAGGCTCCGCAGGACGTGCAGAGCTTCGTCCAGGGCCAGCAGGAAGTCGCAAAGGAAATCGGTGAGCGCATGAAGGGCGACGCCGAGGCGTTCGTGAACCTGAACCGCCAGTTCGCCGAAGAAGCGCAGAAGCTGACCCAGGCCAACGTGCAGTCCGCCACCAAGGCGGCGAGCAAGGCCAAGTAAGGCGATCGGCGTCGGCGCGGGATAGCCCGCGCCAGCCAGTCGGGAACCGTCGCTCCTCCGCGGGGCGGCGGTTTTTTTTGTTCCGAGCGGCCTGCTGGCTGGTGGACCTGAAGGTCCACCCTACCGGGGTGGTCCCGGTCTGGGTGGGACGGCCGCTGGCCTGGCGAAGTGGAACCCCTGCACGTAATCCACCTTCTGGGATTTCAGCCACTCCCAGTCGGCGGCGGTTT
The DNA here is from genome assembly GCF_900110585.1 of Aquisalimonas asiatica. NCBI lineage: Bacteria > Pseudomonadati > Pseudomonadota > Gammaproteobacteria > Chromatiales > Ectothiorhodospiraceae > Aquisalimonas > Aquisalimonas asiatica. The sequence continues at coordinate 54,502 of NZ_FOEG01000009.1, forward strand.
CGATGCCCTCGGCGATGATCTGCACGTCCAGGTCGCGGGCCATGTCGATGAGCCGCGAGGTGATCGAAGCGCGATAGTCGTCCTGGCTGACGCCATCCACCATGCCGCGGTCCAGCTTGACGAAATCGGGCCGGATGCTCTGCATCAGGTTCAGTGAGCCGTAGCCGGCGCCCAGATCATCCAGGGCAACGCGGAAGCCGTGCCGCCGGTATTCGCGCAGGATGGCCTCCAGGTGTGACGGGTCTTCCACCAGATCGGTCTCCACTACCTCGAAGACGTACCGCCCCGGTTCCGAGCCATGGCGGTTGACTTCGTCGAAGGTGGTCTGCAGGCAGAACACCGGGTCGTAGACCGAGGTGGGGTTGAAGTTGATGAAGACGTTCTCGGTAATGCCCTGTACTGCGGCCTGCCGGATCGCCGCGATGCGCGATGCCCGGTCCATGTGGAACATCAGGTCGGTGGCGCGGGCCGCCGCGAACAGCTGATCCGGCCGCACCAGGCCACCGTCCCGGCCAATCCCCCGCACCAGGCACTCGAACGCGAAGATATCCTCGCCGCTGGCCGCGTGGAGAATGGGCTGGAAGTGCATCTCCAGCCGCTCCTCCTCAAGCAGGCTGCCCAGCCACTGATGCTCCAGCCTGGAGATGAGCACGCCCAGCGGCACCATGTCCGCCAGGTGGCGGACGTGGAAGTCGGTCTCGCGCTCCAGCAGCACCGCCGGGCAGTTGGATTGCTCCGGTCGCGACAGGATTCCGGAGAGCGCTTCAAGGAGCACCTCCGGCTCGTTGTCGCCCAGTTCCACATAGAACACGTTGTCCTCGAGGTGTTCCACTTCCCAACCCTGACGCTGCAGCTGGCGGATCGCCGTGGCGCGGGTGTGCGCCAGCTTCGGAGCCAGGTACAGACGCCCGGTTCGCGTCTGAATGGTGGGGACGACCTCACAGCCTTGGCATGCCATGGACTCGGTAACCTCGATTCATGGTGGTGATTCCCGCAGTTGGACCTCGACACGGTTCTTGCCGTGCTCTTTCGCCCGGTACAGTGCTAGATCGGCACGCCGGAGCATTTTCTTGATGGTATCGCCGGATGCCACGTCGGCGATACGTATGCCGTTGACGTTTCTCTGCCGCGGCTCAGTCGATGCGCACGTCGCGGCTGGCCTTTCTGAAACGAACCTCCCATCCCGGCCATGCGGGGAGTTCCCAGCGCTGCGGTGGCTTGCGCCGGGTTCCGCCGGTCTGTTCGGCGGTCACGCGCCGACGCCGGGGCTCGTAGTGCAGGCGCAGCTCCAGGGATGGCAACGACCACTGGCGGGGGAAGCGTGCGTCGAAGCGGTCGCGCTCCCAGTCGGGCACGCCGTCGAAGCGCAGGTCGTCGGCCTCGATCAGCGCCAGGTCATCGCCGTGCTCCACACCCAGGGACTGCAGGCGGTCCAGTAGCCAGGTCTCCGGGTCGCCCGGCTCGGCGGTGGTGTCCAGTTCCACGTGCTGATACAGCCACCAGGCTTCCATGTCATCCCGCAGCCGCTCACCTGCGGGGCGCAGCAGCCTGCCGGCCAGGATGAGGGTGGCCATGGCGCGTCGCGCCGCCTCGCCCTGGGGTTCCACTGCCTGCTCCTGCAGCAGCCGGCCGGCATAGTGCCACTGCTGCTGACAGGTCAGCCGGCCGTGGTCCAGTGACGGCGCCGCGACGGACACCTCGGCAAGCCCGGCCGAGACCAGGGCGGCGAGGGGGACGGGCGCCATGCAGGTGCCCACGGTCAGTGTCTGCCGGGTTCCGCGGCCCGGGACGCTGTGGTCGTCCAGGACCAGTGCCGCCTCGTCCCGTTCGCCGAACAGGCTCCGGCGCCCGGGCTGAAGCTCGCTGCCGCCGTTGCCCATGGCCTCGCGGCGGCGGGGCCGACGGACGAACACCATGTCCGGTGCCCGGGGTAGCGCGTGGGTCAGGGCCTGTTCCATCACGTCGGCGGTCAGCGTCGAAGGTATCGCCGGCAGCCCCAGGTCGTCCCGCAGCTGCGTGGCCAGGGCGCGGGCCTCGCTGCACGCGGCCCCGGCGATGGTTGCCTCGGGCAGATCGACGTCGCGGACGGCTGCCACCAGCAGAGTGGCGTCGCAGCGCCGCCCCAGTGCGCGGGTCAGGCGCTGGCGCTGGTCCGGATCCGGGGGTGGCGAGACCATGCCTCTGCCGCTGGTCAGGGCTGCCGCCAGGTCCACCATGACGCCGCGGGTGTCCGCGTCCGGCATGGACAGGATCAGGGTGGCGAGCTGTGTCTCCACGGGCAGGCTGAATAACTGCTGCCCCAGCGGCGTCGCGGTGCCGTCATCGGCCAGGGCCCCGAGGGCCCGGAGCCTTGATTCCGCCCGTGCCAGAGGGGCCGGCGGCAACGGGTCCGGGAAGTCCAGGCTACATGCCGGTGCGCCCGCGCTGGCGGCTGCCAGCGCCAGATCCGTGAGGTCCTCGCGCTGGGTCTCCGGCGGTGTGACCGCTGCCAGCGGGGCCTGGGCGCCCCAGAGACGGATGCAGCGTCCAGGGGCGGTGCGCCCGGCGCGTCCGCGCCGCTGCTCGGCGTTGGCTTTGGCAACGGGGCCCAGTGTCAGCACCGTGCGGCCGTTGCGTTGCGCCGTGCGCCGTTCCAGGCCGCTGTCCACCACGCCGGTGACGCCGGGTACGGTGAGCGAGGTCTCGGCCACGTTGGTGGCGAGAATCACCCGCGCACCGTTTCCCGGGGCCAGTGCCCGGCGCTGTTCCCGCGCGGAGGCGCCGCCGTGCAGCGGGATCACGTCCGCCGCGAGGCCGTGCAGCGCCCGGGCCGCTGCGTCGATCTCGCGGCGGCCTGGAAGAAAGACGAGGACGTCGCCGTCGTCGTTCGCCAGACAGTCCTCAACCGCCGCGGCGACCCGTTCCGCGAGACGGTCGTCATGGGGCATGGCGCGGGGGTTGTCCGCCCGATGCTCAACGGTGACCGGATGACTGTTTCCGTCCGCCTCCAGGTGAGTCGCTCCGAGCCAGGTGGCGAGCCGCTCGCCTTCAAGCGTGGCCGACGTGACCAGCAGGCGATGTTCACCCCGCGCCTTGAGCAGGGCGAGCAGCAGATCCGTGTCCCATCGGCGCTCATGGAACTCGTCGAGCACGATGGTGGCGAAGCGGCTCAGCCCGTCGCGCATCAGCCAGTTGAGAGCCATGCCCGGCGTGACGAAGACGATGGTGGTGTCGGCGTTGTAGCGTGCGTCGCCGCGCACGGCGTGGCCGACGTACGCCCCTGGCGGTGTCTGCGTATCCTGTGCGACCCGTTCTGCCAGCCCGATGGCGGCGATGCGCCGTGGCTCGACCACCAGCACCGCGCCGCGCACTGCGGCCCACACCGGCAGGCGCGTGGATTTTCCCGTGCCGGTGGCCGCGGTCACCACCACATGCCCCGTGTCCAGGGCCTCGCCGACCGCGGCTCGCAGCGGGTCGATGGGCAGTGTGGCCTGCTCCCGGGTCGCGTCGCTGGGCTGTGTCGTCATGGGTGCCACAGGATACGCCGCAACACAGGAGGGTGCGAGCCGGGGCGGGGAGACGGGTGTTGTTCACCAGCGCCGCTTTCCCCGGGCCGCCATGAAACGGTATAAGGAACGAATGGCAGACGACAGGGAGCGTCGGCAATGGATCGTATTCATGGGAATCGGACGAGGCGGGCGGCAGCAGGGCTGACCGTGGTGCTCATCGGTGGGGCCGTGATCGCGGGCTGCAATCTGGAGTGGTCGGCGGGTACCGCCGGTGACCGCACCGAGATCACGCTGCGCATGCCAGAGGAACCGTCTGTCGACCTGGCCAGCGTCCGGCTCGTGATCGAGTCGGTGACGCTGGACGGTGACCCGGGCGTGCATGAGGTGGAGCTGGATGAGGCGGTGACCGTGGAGCTGGTCAGCGAGCTCGGCGATCCGGCGCCGCCGTCGGCCATTGTGTTCTCCGGCGAGCGGGTGCCGGCGGGAGAGTATGACGCGGTGTCCCTGCGCGTGGATGTGGCCGCAAGCAGCGTGACCACCGCAGGTGGCGCCAGCAGGGGCCTTGAACTGGCGGACAGTGGCGACGCCGTGACCTTCGAGGACGCGTTCACCATCTCCGACAGCAGTAGCGACGACGTGGTGGTGGATGTGGACCTCCCGTCGGCCCTGCGCGGCGACGGTGGCGATTACACGCTGCACGGTGATGGTGTGGTCACCACGGCCTCCCGAAGCGGGCTGGTGCTGTTTGCCGCGTTTCCCTTCTGTACCCCATCGGACGGCCGCGGCGTCTACCTGTATCCCGGGTTCGACGCCGACCCCGTGCCCATGGGCGGTGGCAACGGCCCGCTGTTCAGCCTGCGGGTGGGTGACCTGTCGTCGCTCACCCTTGCCTACATGCCGGCCGGTCGCTATACGGCGGCGTGGACCTGCGCCGCCGATGACGACGACCCGGCGGCGGACGATTCCATCGCCTTCGAGGCCCGGGAGAATCTCGAGGTGGAGCCCGGTGCGTGTACGCTGGTCGAGCCCGATGGTGGTCGGGGCGAGCCCGGCTCCTGCTGACAGGTTTGGCCTTCTCGCGCCCGCCCCGTCATACTCGACTGGTCATTCAAGAAAGGAGCGCCTGCATGCGCAGCATTCTGCATACGCCCGATATTGCCCGGCTGACCCCCGGGGCCTTTCTGCGCGCCATCGTTGCCCGGGTGTGGCCGTTTGCGGCTGTCAGCTTTCTCTTCGCCATTCTCGTGCTGCTGGTGCCGCGGACGTTCGACGGCACCGCCGTGGAGTGGCTGAACACGCTGCGTCCGGTGAACGCACTGCTGCGCGAGCTGGCGGTGGGATCGCTGCTGGTGGTGGGCGGTGTGGTGCTGATTCTGCGCCAGGTGCCGCCGGGCCGGCCGTTGCTGCTGTTCATGGCCACCCTGTCCCAGGCGTTCATCACTTTTTTCTTCTACCTGGCCGCGCTGTTCGTCGGGCTGCTTCTGGGCTGGCCGTTCGCGGTCTGGATCGAGGCGCCCCTGGGCAATATCCAGCCGGCCATCCTGGGGCCCATCTATGGCGTGCTGAGTGTGCTGCTGGTCTACGTGGCGTTTGCGCTGATTCACCGGCTCGGCGCGGGACACTGGCCGGGCGAGGCCAGCGGTGCCCTGTTCGGCAAGGTGGATGATCTCATGCGCCTGGGGCGGCTGCCGGATCTCGCCATCCGCGGCGTCGGTGCCGCCATGCTCATCGTCTTCGTCGTGCTGTTCTGGAGCGGCGTCATCCTCTAGCATTCCGGGTATCCACTGACTTCAACCGAGGCATGCGCCATGGCGACCATTACGCCGCTCATTCTCTCCGGTGGCTCCGGCACGCGGTTGTGGCCCCTGTCGCGTGAGCTCTACCCCAAGCAGCTGCTGCCGCTGGTGTCGCCGCAGGAGACCATGCTTCAGAGCACCGTGAACCGGCTTGCCGGCCTTCCGGATCTGGCGGGCCGCGCGGTGGTGATCTGTAACGAGTCGCACCGTTTTCTGGTCGCCGAGCAACTGCGTGGCACGGCCATGGAACGGGCGGATATCCTGCTGGAGCCCGCCGGGCGCAACACGGCGCCCGCGGTCTGTGCAGGGGCCCTGCACGCCCAGGACACCGATCCGGAGACGCTGTTGCTGGTCATGCCGGCAGATCATGCCATCGCCGATCCCGCCGCCTTCCGCGACGCCGTGCATGCCGGCGCCCAGGCGGCGCGTGACGGTGCGCTGGTCACCTTCGGCATCCGGCCGGCGTACGCCGAGACCGGCTACGGGTATATCCGCGCCGACCTGCAGGGGCAGTCAGGGCAGGGGCCGGTGGCGGTTGCGGAGTTCGTGGAGAAGCCGGACCTCACCACGGCCGAACGCTACGTGCGCTCGGGCGATTACCTCTGGAACAGCGGGCTGTTCCTGTTCCGGGCGGACCGCTTTCTGCAGGAACTGGAGCGTTTCGAGCCGGACATGCTGGCGGCCTGTCGCGAGGCCGTGGCAGGCGCCAGCCAGGACCTGGATTTCGTGCGGCTGGCCCACGACGCGTTCGCCCGCTGCCGCTCGGATTCCATCGACTACGCGGTGATGGAGCGCACCCGGGATGCCATGGTCGTCCCCATGGATCCGGGCTGGAGCGATCTCGGCTCCTGGGCGGCGCTGCAGGCAGCCACCGACGCCGACGGCGACGGCAACGTGACCCAGGGTGACGTCTACGCCCATGACAGCCACAACAGCTACATCCGCTCCGAGCACCGGCTGGTGGCGACGGTGGGGGTGGAGAATGCGGTCATCGTGGAGACGGCCGATGCCGTGCTGGTGGCGGACCGTGACCGTGTTCAGGACGTCAAGGCGATCGTTGACCGGCTGCGTCGGGACGGCCGTGAGGAGCCGCTCAACCACCGGCGCGTGGTGCGGCCCTGGGGATCGTACGAGAGCATCGCCAGCGGTGAGCGGTTTCAGGTGAAGCGGATCATCGTCGCGCCGGGGGCGAGTCTGTCACTGCAGATGCACCATCACCGGGCCGAGCACTGGGTGGTGGTGCGTGGCACGGCGCACATCACCCGCGGCGACGAGTCCTTCATGCTCACCGAGGATCAGTCCACCTACATCCCGCTGGGCGTGACCCACCGGCTGGAGAACCAGGGCAAGATCCCGCTGGAGCTGATCGAGGTGCAGTCCGGCAGCTATCTCGGCGAGGATGACATCGTGCGGCTCACGGATGTCTATGGCCGGGGGTGAAGCCCGGGGCGGGGTGGTGGGCCTGGAGGTGCACCCTACGCGTGACGCCGGATGAACTGACGCCGGGAATCGGGGAGTGGTGCAGGGGATGGAGTAGGGTGGACCTTCAGGTCCACCACCACCCATCCCCCTTACTCCCTTACGCCAGCCGCTTGTACTTGATGCGGTGGGGTGTCATGGCGTCGTCGCCCAGGCGCTTCTTGCGGTCCGCTTCGTAGTCCTGGTAGTTGCCCTCCACGAACGCCACCTGGCTGTCACCTTCGAAGGCGAGGATGTGCGTGCTGATCCGGTCCAGGAACCAGCGGTCGTGGGAGATCACCACGGCGCAGCCGGGGAAGGTCAGCAGCGCTTCCTCCAGCGCGCGGAGGGTTTCCACATCCAGGTCGTTGGTGGGTTCGTCCAGCAACAGCACGTTGCCGCCACTCTGCAGCAGCTTGGCCAGGTGGACGCGGTTGCGCTCACCGCCGGAGAGTTCGCCGATGCGCTTCTGCTGCTCCGTGCCCTTGAAGTTGAACCGCCCCACGTAGGCGCGTGAGTTCACCTCGTAGCTCCCCACCTGGATGATGTCCTGGCCGTTGGAGATCTCCTCCCACACGGTCTTGCTGTCATCCAGGCTGTCCCGGGACTGGTCCACGTAGGCCAGGTCTACGGTATCGCCGATACGGATCTCGCCGGAGTCGGGTTTTTCCTGGCCGTTGATCATGCGGAACAGCGTCGTTTTACCGGCGCCGTTGGGGCCGATGACGCCGACGATGCCGCCCGGGGGCAGGTTGAAGGTCAGGTCCTCGTAGAGCAGCTCGTGTTCGAACGCCTTGCTGACGCCGTCGAACTCGATGACCTTGTCACCCAGGCGTGGCCCCGGCGGAATGTAGAGCTCCTGGGTCTCGTTGCGCTTCTGGAATTCCTTCGACTGCAGCTCGTCGAAGCGCTGCAGACGCGCCTTGTTCTTCGCCTGCCGACCCTTGGGGTTGGTGCGCACCCATTCGAGCTCCGCCTTGACGGCGCGATCATGGGAGGCCTGCTGCTTCTTCTCCTGCTCCAGGCGCTTCTCCTTCTGCTCCAGCCAGGAGGAGTAGTTGCCCTGCCAGGGAATGCCCCGGCCGCGGTCCAGCTCCAGGATCCAGCCGGCGACGTTGTCCAGGAAGTAGCGATCGTGAGTGACCGCCACCACGGTGCCCGGGAACTCGTCCAGGAAACGCTCCAGCCAGGCCACGGATTCGGCGTCCAGGTGGTTGGTGGGCTCGTCCAGCAGCAGCATGTCCGGCGCGGAGAGCAGCAGCCGGCACAGGGCTACGCGGCGGCGTTCACCGCCAGAGATCTTCGTGACATCGGCGTCCCAGGGGGGCAGGCGCAACGCGTCGGCGGCCTGTTCCAGCTGGCGCTCCAGGTCCCACGCGTTGGCGGCGTCGATGCGGTCCTGCAGTTTGCCCTGCTTTTCCATCAGGGCCTCGAAGTCCGCGTCGGGGTCGGCCATCTCGGCGGAGACGGCGTTGAATTCGTCCAGCAGGTTCTTGATCTCGGCGACGCCTTCCTCGACATTGCCGCGTACGTCCTTCGCCGGATCGAGCTGCGGTTCCTGGGGCAGGTAGCCGATGTTGATGCCTGGCTGCGGCCGTGCCTCGCCCTCGAACTCCGTCTCCACGCCCGCCATGATCTTCAGCAGGGTGGACTTGCCCGAGCCGTTCAGGCCGAGCACGCCGATCTTGGCGCCCGGGAAGAACGACAGGGAGATATCCTTGAGGATTTCGCGTTTGGGCGGAACAATCTTGCCCACCCGGTTCATGGTGTAGATGTACTGCGCCATTGGTCAGTTCAACCTGCTGTTCCGGAAAATGATGCAACATTCTACCTGTCGCGCGTGCGCTGGCCAGTCCTTTGGGCTGTGTCCTCCGGCTGATCGGCGGGGGTGGCGTGTTGAAGCTCCGGCACTCCGCCCAACTCTCCTTCTGGCGAAGGAGAGTTTCCGCCCCTACGGCCTGGCCGGCTTACAGCACATCCCTGTGCTGAAAGCCGGTGGCGGCATCCATGCCGCCACCCTCCGGGCCGGGCGGCCTGCGGGTCGGAGCTTCGCGAGTCGCTTCAAAACGCCACCCCCGCCACTCAGCCGGAGAACCCTTTTCACCCTTTGCCGCGGGTGCCGGTCTTGCCCTTGCGGCCGCGTTTTTCCAGGAACTGGATGACGTGGGTGGCAATGTCCTTGCCGGTGGCCCGCTCGATCCCCTCGAGGCCGGGGGAGGAGTTCACCTCCAGCACCACCGGGCCGTGGTTGGAGCGCATGATGTCCACGCCGGCGGTGTTCAGTCCCATGATCTTGGCCGCGCGCACCGCGGTGGAGCGTTCTTCCGGCGTGATGCGGATGGCCCGCACCGAGCCGCCCCGGTGCACGTTGGAGCGGAACTCGCCCTCCTGGGCCTGGCGGATCATGGCGCCCACCACCCGGTCGCCCACCACGAAGCAGCGGATGTCGGCGCCGTTGGCCTCGCGGATGTACTCCTGGGTCATGAAGTACGCCTTCAGGCCGCGGAAGGCATCGATGACGCTCTCGGCGGCCTTGTTGGTCTCGGCGAGCACCACGCCCCGTCCCTGTGTGCCCTCCAGCAGCTTGACCACCAGCGGCGCACCGCCCACCAGGTTGATCAGGTCCTGGTTGTCGTCCGGTGAATAGCCGAAGCCGGTCACCGGCAGGCCGATGCCGCGCCGGGAGAGCAGCTGCAGGGAGCGCAGCTTGTCCCGGGAGCGGCTGATGGCCACGGATTCGTTCAACGGGAACACGCCCATCATCTCGAACTGGCGCACCACCGCCGTGCCGTAGAAGGTGATCGAGGCGCCGATGCGCGGGATGACCGCGTCCGGCATCTCCAGCACCTCGCCCTTGAAGTGGATCTCCGGCTTGTGCGAGCTGATGTTCATGTAGCAGCGCAGCGGGTCGACAACGCGCACGGTGTGCTCGCGCGCTTCCCCGGCTTCGACCAGGCGCCGGGTGGAGTAGAGCTTGCGGTTGCGCGAGAGGATGACGATGTTCATCGAGCGGCGCTACTCCATGGGTCGGTTTGCGGTGTCGCCCCGTCGGGCGCCCCGCAGATGAAAGAGGCGGATGGATTGACAACGATCCGGCGGCGCATCGCCCGCCGGCCAAGCAGCATACGAAACCCCATGCTGTCACGGTTGGTCAAGGTCAGATCGATGGGCCAGGTCTGGCCGGCCAGCATGAGACGGGTGCGGATCACCGGCCGGCGCTCCCGGTGGCCGTTCGAGCTGGTGACCAGGCGCTCCCCGATCAGATTCGCCGTGCACGCGATGGTGGGCTGGCTGCGGCGCTGAAACGGGTGAATCTCGAAGCGCACGCGCGCCTGCCCGTCCTCCGAGAAATGCTCGATGTGGATGGCGTGCAGGGCGGAGCTGAGGGCGCCGGTGTCCACTTTGACCTTGATGGCGGGGATGTGCAGATCCGGCAGGGCGGCCCACTCCCGCCAGCCGGCCATCAGATTGGGGGTCTGTTTGCGCATGCCGCTCCGTCAGATGGCGGTGGATGTGGCACGAGGCCCGGGCTTTCGGCCCTTGTAGAGGATTCACCGGCGCGAGGCAAGCCTCGTGCACAGCGGCCGGTACGACGGGTAGTGGTTGCGATCGGGGGCGATGGACGCGCTGACGGACTGTCCGCGGCCTGGACGGCCGCGGTCAAGCGCCCATGGATGGGTTCACAGCGTGTCCGTCAGCGCGTCCATCGCCCCCGGTCGCAACCAGGTGACGACAGTGGCGTCGTTCGTGACTAACCGCGCGTCCGTGCAGATACAGCCCGAATCCGTTAGACTGATACGCTTCTCCGGAGCAGCATCCGGGCCCCCCGGCCCGCCGCGCTGGCGCGTCAGCGCCGCCGACGGGTCGCGTCATCCGAGTCACAGCGTCCGCGGGTCCGGGCCGCTTTCGGTGGCCGTGATCCACCGGTGCCCAGTACCCGGATCACGTCATTTCTCTTTGACAACATCGAGGGAGCCGCATGTTCAACAGCGACCTGAACATCGCCAGCTTTGATCCCGAGCTCTGGGATTCCATTCAGAAGGAAACGCGTCGGCAGGAAGAGCACATCGAGCTCATTGCCTCCGAGAACTACGCGAGCCCGCTGGTCATGGAAGCCCAGGGCAGTGTTCTCACGAACAAGTACGCCGAAGGCTATCCCGGCAAGCGCTACTACGGCGGCTGCGAATTCGTCGACGAAGCCGAGCGCCTGGCCATCGAGCGCGCCAAGCAGCTGTTCGGCGCCGACTACGCCAACGTCCAGCCGCACAGCGGCTCGCAGGCCAATGCTGCCGTCTACCTGGCGCTGGCCTCGCCCGGCGATACCATTCTCGGCATGAGCCTGGACCACGGCGGCCACCTGACCCACGGCGCCAAGGTCAACTTCTCCGGCAAGGTGTTCAATGCCGTGCAGTACGGGCTGGACCCGGAGACCGGCGAGATCGACTACAAGCAGGTGGACGAGCTCGCCCAGGAGCACAAGCCGAAGATCATCGTGGCCGGCTTCTCCGCGTACTCCCGTGTGGTGGACTGGGCCCGCTTCCGCGAGATCGCGGACAAGGTCGGTGCCTACCTGGTGGTGGACATGGCCCACGTCTCCGGTCTCATTGCCGCCGGCGTCTACCCGAACCCGGTGCCCTACGCCGATGCCTGCACCACCACCACCCACAAGACCCTGCGCGGCCCGCGCGGCGGCCTGATCGTCGCCCGCGACAACCCGGAGATCACCAAGAAGTTCCAGTCCCTGATCTTCCCGGGCACCCAGGGTGGTCCGCTGATGCACGTGATCGCGGCCAAGGCCGTGGCCTTCAAGGAAGCCCTGGGCTCCGACTTCGGCGCCTACCAGCAGCGCGTGGTGGATAACGCCCGCGCCATGGCGAAGACGGTGCAGGAGCGCGGCTACAACGTGGTCTCCGGCGGCACCGACAACCACCTGTTCCTGATCGATCTGGTGGACAAGGGCCTCACCGGCAAGGACGCGGATGCCGCGCTCGGCGAAGCGCACATCACGGTCAACAAGAACACCGTGCCCAATGATCCGCAGTCGCCGTTCGTCACCTCCGGCCTGCGTATCGGTACCCCGGCGATCACCACCCGCGGTTTCGATACCGAGGATGCCAGCCAGCTCGCCCACTGGATCTGCGACGTGCTGGACAACATCTCGGATCAGGGCGTCATCAGCCGTGTCCGGGAGCAGGTGGTCGACATCTGCCGCCGCAAGCCGGTGTACCAGGCCAACCAGGGCTGATCGGCCGCCATGCGCTGCCCGTACTGCCAGGCGCAGGACACCCGGGTCGTCGACTCCCGCCTCGCGCGGGAGGGCGACCAGGTGCGCCGTCGCCGGGAGTGCGGGCAGTGTGGTGAGCGCTTCACCACGTTCGAGTCCGCGGAGCTGTTGATGCCGCGGATGGTGAAGCAGGATGGCACCCGCGAGCCCTTCGACGAGGACAAGCTCCGCACCGGTATGCTCCGGGCGCTGGAGAAGCGGCCCGTGGACACGGACCGCATCGAAGCCGCCGTTCACCGCATTGTTCGGAACATTCGCGCCCAGGGCGAACGGGAGATCCCCACGCAGGATCTCGGCCACTGGGTCATGGAAGAGTTGCGGGAACTCGACAAGGTGGCGTTCGTCCGGTTTGCATCGGTCTACCGCAGCTTCGAGGACGTGAGCGCCTTCCGCGAGGTCATCGAGGGCCTGGAAGAGACGCCCCCGTCCTCTTCAGACTAGCGACACCTGCCGATGACCCCACCGCCGATCGACCACCGTTGTGCCAGTGATCACCGCTGGATGGCGCGCGCCCTGCAGCTGGCCAGGCACGGCCTGTGGACGGCCCGCCCCAATCCGCGGGTGGGCTGCGTGATCGTGCGCGATGGCGAGAACGTGGGAGAGGGCTGGCATGTGCGTGCCGGCGAAGCCCACGCTGAAGTGAACGCCCTGAACGCCGCCGGCGAGGCGGCAGCAGGGGCCACCGCCTACGTGACACTGGAGCCGTGTTCCCATCACGGCCGGACTCCGCCCTGCGTGGACGCCCTGATCGCCGCCGGCGTCAGCCGTGTGGTGGTCGCCGCAGCGGATCCCAACCCGGCCGTGTCCGGGCGTGGTCTTGCTCGCCTGCGCGAGGCGGGCATCCAGGTGACCGAGGGTGTCGCCGAGGGTAACGCCGTGGCGCTGAACGCCGGATTCATGCGGCGCATGACCGACGGCCGTCCCTGGGTGCGGGCCAAGCTGGCCGCGAGCCTGGATGGGCGCACGGCCATGGCGTCGGGTGAGAGCCGCTGGATCACCGGCAGCGCGGCCCGGGCCGATGTGCACCGCTGGCGGGCCCGTTCCTGCGCCGTGGTGACCGGCCGGGGCACGGTGGTGGCCGACGACCCGGCCATGACCGTGCGGGATGTGGCCGACCCCGCGTCCGTGCCGCCGCCCCTGCGCGTGGTGCTCGACAGCGGGCTGCGGATGCCGGCCGATGCGGCCATGCTCCGCCAGCCCGGGCCGGTTCTGATTCTCACGGCGAGCGATGACGCCCGCCGCCGGGCCGCCCTCGAGGCAGCCGGTGCCGAGGTGGAAAAACTGCCTGCCGGCCCCCATGGTCTGGACCTGGAGGCGGCGCTGCTCGCCCTCGGCCGCCGCCAGGTCAATGAAGTCCTGGTGGAGGCCGGGCCGACGCTGGTGGGCGCCTTCGTGGCGGCAGCGCTGGTGGATGAGCTGATTCTTTACCAGGCGCCCCATCTCATGGGGCACGAGGGGCGGGCGTTACTGCATCTCCCCGGGCTGGAGCGCATGGCCCAGCGGTTGCCGTTGCGATTACTGGATGTCCGCCAGCTCGGCGACGACATTCGCATTGTGGCGCGGCCGGATCACGGCCAGGAGGACTGACCATGTTTACCGGTATCATTCAGGCCGTGGGCGAAGTGGCCGCCCTGGAGCGGCGCGGCGACGACGCCCGTCTGCGCATTCGCACCGGTGACCTGCCCCTCGACGATGTGGCCATCGGTGACAGCATTGCCGTGAACGGCGTCTGTCTGACCGCCGTCGAGCTGCCCGGGGACGGTTTCAGTGCCGACGTCTCCGTGGAATCCCTGGACCGGACCAGCCTGGGTGGCCTGGGCGCGGGGAGCCGGGTCAATCTGGAGAAGGCGCTGACGCCGGCCACACCGCTCGGGGGGCACCTGGTCAGCGGTCACGTGGATGGCCTTGGCACCGTCGTGGAGCGCCGGCAGGACGGCCGCTCCTGGCGCTTTACCTTCCGTGCCCCGGACCGGCTGGCGCGCTACATTGCCGAAAAGGGGTCGATCTGTATCGACGGCGTCAGCCTGACCGTGAACGGGGTCGACGGCGCCTGTTTCGATGTCAATATCGTACCGCACACGATGGACGCGACCCGTTTCGGCGGGTATCGTCCCGGCCAGTCCGTCAATCTGGAAGTGGACGTTATTGCCCGTTACCTGGAGCGTCTGATGCTGGGTGACCGTGCCGCCGAACCCGGAAGCGCCGGCATGACCCGCGAGTTTCTTGCCCGGAGCGGCTTTCGCGCCGACTGAACCCCACCGGCGGTGCCGCCAGCAGGGCCCGCAGCCACAGGACAAGCACCATGGCCATGAACAGTATCGAGGAGATCATCGAGGACCTGAGTCAAGGTCGGATGGTCGTCATCATGGACGACGAGGACCGGGAGAACGAAGGCGACCTGGTCATGGCGTCGAGCATGGTCCGCCCGGAGGACATCAACTTCATGGCCCGGTACGGCCGGGGGTTGGTCTGCATGACGCTGACCCGCGATCGCTGTGCCCAGCTGCGCCTGCCGCTCATGGTCGGCGGCACGGACGAGGCGCAGAGCACCAATTTCACCGTCTCGATCGAGGCCAGTACCGGCGTGACCACCGGCATCTCCGCAGCCGACCGCGCCCGTACGGTCCAGGCTGCGGTGGCGCCCCACGCCAAGCCGGAGGACATCACCCAGCCCGGCCACATCTTCCCGCTGATGGCGCAGCCCGGCGGCGTTTTGACCCGGGCCGGGCACACCGAGGCGGGCTGTGACCTGGCACGCATGGCTGGTTTCGAGCCCTCGTCGGTGATCGTGGAGATCCTCAACGAGGACGGCACCATGGCCCGGCGCGATGATCTGATCGCCTTCGCGCGTGAACACGGCCTCAAGATCGGCACCGTCGCCGACCTGATCGCCTACCGCGTGCGCAACGAACGCACCGTGGAGCGGGTTGCCGACTGCGAGCTGCCCACCGAGTTCGGGCCCTTTCACCTCTACGCCTACCAGGACAACGTCGACGATGCGCTGCATTTCGCGCTGGTGAAGGGGCGCCCCGACCCGGATGCGCCGACGCTGGTGCGGGTCCACCTGCAGAATACGCTCTCGGACATGTTCGCCAGCACCGGCCCCCTGTGTGGCTGGCCGCTGCGCGCGGCCCTGCGGCAGGTGGCCGATGCCGGCGAGGGCGTGGTCGTGGTGCTGCGTGGCAACGAGGACGACTCCGCGCTGCTCAAGCGCATGCATGAATACCACCGCCAGGCGGAGCGGCCGGACGACGACCCGGCGGCGCAGTCCAGCGGCGATCTGCGGACCTACGGCAAGGGCGCCCAGATCCTGTCGGACCTGGGCGTGCGGCGCATGCGTGTGCTCAGCGCGCCCAAGCGCATGCATGCGCTATCCGGGTTCGGCATGGAAGTGATTGAATACGTGGACCCGGAGTAAAGCGCGGGCCGACAGCAATCCAGAAACGTGGAAACAGGTGCAATGAAGACAATCGAGGGTGATTTCACGTCCGTTGACGGTCAGTACGCCATTGTCGTGGGCCGGTTCAACGCCTTCGTGGTTGACAGCCTGCTGGGTGGTGCGCTGGACGCACTCAAACGCCACGGCGTCGGCGACGACCACATCACCGTAGTGCGCGCCCCGGGGGCGTGGGAACTGCCGCTGGTGGCCGACCGGGCCGCCGCGTCCGGCAAGTTCGACGCGGTCATCGCCCTGGGCGCCGTGATCCGTGGGGGGACGCCCCACTTTGATTACGTCGCCGGCGAGTGCAGCAAGGGGCTGGGCCAGATCGCCACCAGCCGCGACCTGCCCGTTGCCTTCGGCGTGCTCACCGTCGACTCCATCGAGCAGGCCATCGAGCGGGCCGGCACCAAGGCGGGCAACAAGGGGGGCGAGGCCGCCATGTCCGCCATGGAGATGGTCAGCCTGCTGCGGAGACTCGACAGCTGAACGCCATGGCCAGAACGCGAAGCAGGCAGAATGACAACCGCCAGCGCCGAGCGGCGCGGCAGCGGGCGCTACAGGCGCTGTACCAGTGGCAGCTCACGGGTCAGAGTGCCCGCGATATCGAGGGCCAGTTCCTCCCGGATGACGGCGACCAGCCGCCACCCGAGCGGCCGCCCGCCGTGGAGCCGGACCGGGAGCTGGAAGAAGCGCTGGATATGGCGGACACCGATCTGGAGCTGTTCCGCGAACTGTTGCATGGTGTACTGGACCGCATGGAGGAGTGGGACGCGCAGATTGCGCCCCATCTCGATCGCGCCATGGCCAGCCTCGACCCGGTGGAGCGGCTGGTTCTGCGCATGGGAGCCTACGAGCTGAATGAACGTCTCGACATCCCCTACCGGGTGGTGATCAACGAGGCGGTGGAGCTCGCCAAGTGTTTCGGTGCAGAAGCGAGCCACAAGTACATCAACGGCGTGCTGGACAAGGTCGCCCGCGGCCAGGCCATGCGTGCCGCGGAAATCGAACGCCCGCGCGGCCGGCGCTGACCCCCGCTTCACTGGGGCTCCGGCAAGGGCTGCGGCAGGACGGGAGACGGCATGACGGAATTCGATCTGATCCGCACCTACTTCAGCGACGTCGGGTCCCGGCGGCAGGACGTGGTGCTGGGCGTCGGCGACGACGGTGCCGTGCTCCAGCCGCCGGCCGGCCACTCGCTGGTGATGGCCACCGACTGCCTGGTCAACGGCGTGCACTTCCCCGTGGACGCTCCCGCGGATGCCATCGGCGAGAAGGCCCTTGCGGTCAATCTCAGCGATCTGGCTGCCATGGGCGCCCAGCCTGCCTGGGTGTTGCTTGCTCTGACACTTCCCGATGCCGACGAGCGCTGGCTGCGGCAATTCGCCCGCGGGCTCGGGCGGGCCGCAACCTATCACCAGGTGCGTCTGGTGGGTGGGGACACGGCGCGGGGGCCGCTCAACATCAGCGTTCAGGTCACCGGGTTCGTGCCCACGGGCACGGCACTGCGGCGTCGGGGCGCGCGCCCCGGTGACGCCGTGGTGGTCAGCGGCACGCTGGGTGATGCGGCTCTGGGGCTGTCGCTCTGGCGGGGCAGGGCGGACCGGGATGATCCCGACGTGGCCTACCTGCTGGACCGGCTGCACCGGCCCACCCCCCGGGTCAGCCTGGGCCAGGCCCTGCGCGGGCGCGCCACCGCGGCGGTGGATGTCTCCGACGGTCTCGCTGCGGATCTCGGCCACCTGCTCGCCGCCGATAACCTCGGTGCCACCCTGGACGTGGACCGGTTGCCGCTGTCGGAGCCGGGGTTGCGTTTCGGCGGGCGGGAGCGGCAGTGGCAGGCGGCGCTCACCGGCGGGGACGACTACGAACTGTGCTTCACGGTGCCGCGCTCGCGGTTGCACGAACTCGACGCCATTGCCAGCCGGCTTGGCGTGGCGCTGACCCGCATTGGTCACGTGCAGCCTGAACCGGGGCTGCGACTGATCCGCTCGGACCGGACGCCGGTCTCTCTGGAGACGCCCGGCTACAGCCATTTCCCGGAGGTCCGCTGATGAGTGAGCCCGACGGCGTACCCTCCCTGCACGGGCGTGCCCGCCTGAGCAATCCCGTGCACTTCCTGGCGCTCGGCTTTGGCACCGGGCTGGCGCCGAAAGCGCCGGGGACGGTGGGCACTCTGGCGGGGTTGCCGGTCTATGCGCTGCTGCTACCCCTGCCCCTGTGGGGCTATCTGCTGGCGACCCTGGTCGCGATCGTGGCCGGTATCTGGATCTGTGACCGGGCCGCGAGGGATTTCGGTGTTCACGACCACCCGGCCATCGTCTGGGATGAAGTGGCAGGGTTTCTGGTGACCATGATTCTGGCGCCCGTTGGCCTGGTCTGGGTGGTGCTCGGGTTTCTGCTGTTCCGTGTTTTCGATGTGCTCAAACCATGGCCCATCGGCTGGCTTGACCGCCGGGTCGGGGGTGGCTTCGGCATCATGGTGGACGACATTCTGGCCGGCGTGTATGCGGCGGTCTGCCTGCAGGTGATTGTTCTGGTCACAGGGGCCTGAATGCTGGGACGGGCGGTACGCGCACTGGTGGTTGTCGTCCTGGTCGGGGTGCTGGTCGGTGTCGCGCTGTTCGGCGGGCAGCGGTACCTGGAGAACCGGGTCGCAGCGGCCGTGGACCGGCTGCTCGACGATCTGCCCGCGTACCTGGACGGCAGCTACGAAGCCGTCACCGTCAATCCCTTCGATCGGACCGCCGCCGTCCACGATCTGCGCCTGGAAGGCACCGGGCTTTTCCCCGACGTCCGCATCCGTCGCGCCAGCATCGCGAACTACAGCGGTGGCGGGATCCTGCCCGAGTCCCTGGATCTGCGGCTCTACGATGTTCACTGGGAGCGGGGTGGCTGGCCGGAGACGCTGGCGGCACTGGAGAATGCCCTGAACGGCCCGGTGGTCGGCGATATCTCCCTGTCCATGGCGTTCGAGCCCGACAGCCGCCGCCTGGAGATCGACGACCTCACCGTGGCGCTGCACAGTGGCGACGCCATCGCATTCCGCAGCCGATTTCTGCTGGGGGATCGCGGCATGCTGGATCACCCCTACGACGGGCCGGCGTCCGGGCTGGAGCTGGTGGAATTCGACGGTCGCTGGCGCGATACCGGTCTGTTCCACAGTCTCATCGACCGCCTTGCGCGGGAGCAGGGCATGACCGGCCCGACCCTGGGCGCCAACGTGCTGGGCGAACTCGAGTGGGCCGCGGCGGAGTGGGACGACCCCCGTCTGAATGCCGGCATGGACGCCCTGCGCGCGTTCTTCCGCGAGCCCGGCATGCTGCATCTGCGGATCGCCCCCGACGACCCGGTGAACATGGTGCTGCTGGGCGAGCGCTTCCTGGTGGACCCGCCGGAGGCCCTGCAGCGGCTCGGCCCCGAGCTGCGCTACACGGCGGTGTCGCCGGATGCAGAGGGGACGCTCACCGCCATCGACTGAGCCACGGCGTAGGTGACGCGGGTCACGCGGATTCCGTAGACTGCGGACATGTTCATCCAAGCCATGCCATTCGTCCCCGGGGTCGCCGAGGGACTCCTCAGCACCGACATCCATGCCGCCGATGCCCGCCATGTGCTGCTGATCGACTACGCTGATCTGGAGACTTTCCAGGCCCGGCCTGCCGGTTTGATCGTCATGGGTGGCGCGCCCCTGTCACACCCCATGACCCAGCTCCAGAGCTACGGTATCCCCACGGTGGTGCTCGGCCGGCGGCAGGCGGCCGAGCTCAACCCGGGGGAGGCCATCCATGTGGATGGTGGCAGCGGGCAGCTCCGCAGTGCCGCCGCGGGGCGCGTGGATGGTGGTGGCCGGGTGCCGGGGCTGCAGGCGGGTGCGCCGGTGTACACGGCTGACGGGGTGCCTGTCGAGCTGCGCGGCAGCATCACCGGCGCCGAAGGCGCACGGGAGGCCGTTACCGTCGGTGCAGCGGGGATCGGCATGGTGCGTACCGAGTACCTCACCCCGCCCCACGGGCGCCCGCCGGATGTTGCCTTCTACCGGGAGGCGCTGGGTGAGATCTGTGCCGCCGCCGGCAACCTGCCGGTCACGTTCCGCTTGCTGGATATCTCCGTGGACAAGCGCCCGCCCTGGCTCGGGGAGATGGCCGGCATGGCCGGGCTGCTGGGCATGCAGGGCTCGCGGCTGTTCGCGGTGGAGCCCGTGCGCAGTGTCGTGCGCGCTCAGGTGGCCGCCATCGCGGAGCTGGCGGACCGGTATGATCTGCGCGTGCTGATTCCCTACGTGGCGAGCCCCGAGGAGTTCCGCCACTGGCGTCAGGAACTGGGTGCCTGGTTACCCGAGACCGTGCCCGTGGGGATCATGGCGGAGACGCCGGCGGCGGCGCTGGCGATGCCCGAGTGGCGCGAGCGGGCGGACATGGTGTCCATCGGCTGCAATGACCTCATGCAGTGCCTGTTCGGGGCGGATCGGGACATTCCCGAGGTCGCCGGCTACCTGGATCCGTATTCGCCGCCCCTGCTGCGGTTTCTTCGCATCGTTGCCGGGCAGGCGGGCAACGATTGCGAGCGCGTTCAGCTCTGCGGCCTTCTGCAGCAGCTCCCCGGTGTGCTGCCGCTGCTGGTCGGGCTGGGGTTCCGGCGGTTTTCCATGGCGCCGCGGCTGATTCCCACCCTGGCTCGGGTCGTCCAGGAGACGGATACCGGCGAGGCCCGGCGTCGGGCAGCCTCGGTATGCGAGGCATCGGATTCCGATGCGGTCCACGCCCTGCTTGGTCTGGATCCGGATGCACGGCCCGAGATGCCCTGGAGCCGGATCTGATGCGGGACGTGAGCGTCTGATGACCCGGCCGGAGACACCGCCACTGGCCGCCGACTGCATCATCCGGCTGGACGGCGATCCGCACCGTATCGTGCTCATCGAGCGGGCCAATCCGCCACTGGGCCGCGCGTTGCCCGGCGGGTTCGTCGACCCGGGCGAGGCGGTGGAATCGGCTGCATGCCGCGAAGCCAGGGAAGAAACGGGCCTGGCTGTGCGGCTGGTGTGCCTGCTCGGCGTCTATTCCCGCCCGGACCGGGATCCGCGCGGCCATACGGTGAGCTGTGTGTACGTGGCCGATGCGCGCGGGCAGCCGGTTGCGGACGACGACGCCGCAGCGGTGCTGGTTGCCGAGGTGGACCACCCCGGTCCGCTGGTGTTCGACCACGCCTTGATCCTGGAGGACTACCGCCACTGGCTGCGCTCCGGCCAGGTGGCGCCCCTGCGCGGGGGCGTGGACTAAGTCGTCGTGATTGGCGCCGCCTCAGGCGCGGTATCCGCAGAACGCGCCCAGGCGGCCGTCCAGTTCCGTTTCCTCGCCCGAGGACAGCGGGCCCTCCGGGTCCAGCGCCCAGTCGCCGATATCCGCACGCACCACCTCACCCTGGAGATCGCGGGTCAGCATGTGATAGCCCTCCTGGTAGAGCGCGGCGCGCCACAGATCCGGGTTGGGCAGGCGGCGGAACATGTCGCAGGTGGGCCGGCGGGGAATGATCTGGTCCTTCTCGCCGTAGAGAATCAGTGTACGGCCCCGGTACGCCGGGATGGCCGCCTGGGCCTGGTCCATGAGATCGGCGAGCCCGCTCAGGGCGTCGACGCGTGCACCGCGCTGGATCAACGGATCGCGGCCGAGGGCGCGCAGCATCTCGCGGTTGTCCGAGGGGCGGACCTCGAGCCCGCTGCCGCGAAGCGTGCTCTGGGGGGCAACCCAGGACGCCATCCACAGGCCGAAACGCTGGTACCAGGGCATGTTGCCGCGGTTCCACACGGCGGGGGCCAGCAGAATCGTGCCGTCGATATCCAGGTCCGGGTGTCGGGCGTGAGTCACCAGCGTGACGGCGCCACCCATGCTCTCGCCGGCGATATACAGCGGCGTGTCCGGATACTGCTCCCGCAGCAGCGCGGCCAGCACTGCCAGGTCCGAGGTCATGATGTCGGTGCCTGCCCACACCCCGCGCTGCTCCGTGGCGCCGAACCCGCGCTGGTCGTAGGCGTACACGGAGATGCCCCGCTCGCGGAGGTCCTGCCCCAGCACGGCCCAGCCACGGCGGTAATCGTTGAAGCCGTGCACGCCGAGGATCACCGCGTCGGGGTCACCACCGTGGGCACTCCAGCGGCTCATGGGTAGCCGCTGCCCGTCCGGCATGGTGGCCACGCCGGGGTCCAGCCGGGGCGGATTGGAGGGCGGTTCGGCATCCTGCGCGCGCGGGCCGCAGCCCGTCAGTGCCACGACCACAACGGCCAGCAGCAGCCAGTTGAGCCAGGCCTGGCAGGGCAACAGCGAGGGTGGAGCGGGGATCGTGAATGCCATGGTCTTGTTGATACCCGAGATGCGGGCGTTTTTCCAGTCCGGCGATGTGGAGGCCCGCGCCCCCGTGTGTTGGCGTTGCCATTCCGGGTATCCTGTCCGGACCGTGCGGAATGGGAGAGTAATGGTGTTCGGCAAACATGAAGGCGGCCCCCGGCAGCGTGCTGTCGCCGGTGTCGGTGTGGCGCTGGGTGTGCTGGCGGGGTTGGTAGTGCTGTTGGCGGGCCCCTGGTATCAACTCGGCTGGGTGGATGTGGGCACGGCCTTCACCATGATCGAGTACGGGGCCTGGATCGGTCTGGCCGCCGCGGTGTGCGGGTTTGCCGTGATTCTTGCTGCCCTGGTGGCGCGTAACCGGGCGCGTGCGCTGGTGGGGCTCGTGGCACTGGTGTTCGGGCTTGGTGCCGCGTCGGGTCATCTGACCATTCAGCACCGTGCCGATAGCGCGCCGCCCATTCACGACATCACCACCGATACCGACGACGTGCCGGCCTTTGTTGCCCTGGTGGACGCCCGGGAAGCCGCGCCCAACGCGGTCGACCATCCGGGCGAAGACGTCATCGCGCAGCAGCAGGAGGCGTATCCCGATCTGGAGTCGCGCCGCTACGGCGCCTCCATGGACGCGGTGTTCGATGCCGCCGAAGAGGCCGCCCGGGTCATGCAGTGGCGCATCGAGGAAGCCGACCGGGACGACGGCCGCATCGAGGCGGTGGCCACCACCATGTGGTTCGGCTTCCAGGACGACGTGGTGGTCCGGCTGCGGGAAGAGGATGACGGGGTTGTCGTGGACGTCCGGTCCGCGTCGCGCCTCGGTCGCAGCGATCTCGGCGCCAATGCCGAGCGCATTCGTGAGTATCTGGCGGCGCTGGATGCCCGCTTTGCCGGGGAGGACTGATGCGGATCCAGGTCGTCAGCGATCTCCATAACGAAGTGGTGCGCCACTACTCCGGTGACGAGCCGCCGCGGCTGCCGGATGCCGGAGCGGATGTGCTGGTGCTTGCCGGTGATATCGACAACGGCGTGGAGGGCGTGCGCTGGGCCGCCGAGCAGTCGCGGGCTCTGGATATCCCGTGCATCTACGTGGCCGGCAATCACGAGTTCTACGGCAACCAGTACCCGGGCCTGGTGGATGCCCTGCGCGACGAGGCGCACGGCACCGGTGTGCGGGTGCTTGAACAGGATGCCGTCACCCTCGGAGGCGTGCGCTTTCTGGGGGCGACGCTGTGGACGGACTTTGCCGGTGACGGCCGTTTTCCACCCTCGCGCGTCATGCCGACGGTGGGCCAGCACATGCCGGACTACCGCTGCATCCAGATCAATGGCGACGACGAGCCGTTGACCCCGGAGATGACCCGCTCCTGCCATCGGCAGACCCGCGCCTGGCTGTACGAGGAGCTCACCTCGGAGCATGAGCAGCCGACCGTGGTGGTGACCCACGCCGCGCCGCTGCTGGACTGCGCACACCCGGACTACGGTCTGAACGAGGTCTCCACCGCCTTTGTCAGCGATCTGCACCCGTTGCTGGCCGAGGGGGCGCCATCCGCGTGGATCTACGGCCACACCCACGCCAATGTGGACCTCTACCACTGCGGGGTGCACGTGTTGAGCAACCAGCGCGGCTACCCGGACGAAACCGTGCCGGGCGCGCCGTTCGACCCGGCCCGGGTCATCGAGATCAACGGCGCGTGACCGCCGGGACGGTCGCGCGCGTTACGGAGGGTTCCGTCATGCACGTCCACGTCGAACTGTGTGTCATCCCGATCGGCACCGATCCGTCGCTCGGGGCCTACATCGCCGCCTGCCAGGACGAGCTGGAGGCGGCCGGGCTGACCGTTGAGCTGCACGCCTTCGGTACCAACGTCGAAGGTGAGTGGGATGCCGTGTTCGCGGCGATCAGACGTTGCCATGAACGGCTTCATGCCATGGGCGCGCCGCGGCTGTTCACCAACCTCAAGATCGGAACGCGCACGGACCGGGCGCAGAGCCTGGACGACAAGGTGGCCAGCGTGCAGAGGCACCGGGCCGGCGAATGACCGCCGCCGAAGACGACACGCTGCAGCGGGATGTGCTGCGCAGGCATCGCCGCGTGGCGACGGCGTCCCTGGTCGGGGCGGCCGGCGTCTATTTCGGTACCCAGTTCGTGGAGCAGCCGGACCAGTGGGTGCTGCTGGTGCGGGCGGGGGCGGAAGCGGGCCTGATCGGCGGCATCGCCGACTGGTTCGCGGTCACTGCGCTGTTCCGCCGGCCCCTGGGGCTGCCCATTCCCCACACCGCCATTCTGCCGCGTAACAAGGAGCGGCTGGGGCGCGGGCTGGGCCATTTCGTGTCGCGGAACTTCCTGGATCAGGACGTGGTGATCTCGCGGCTGCACGCGGCCGATCCGTCCCTGCACCTGGGGCGCTGGCTGGCTCGGCCGGAGAACGCCGACCTGGTGGCCGACCGCTTGCTGGTGCTGGCGCCGGACGTCATCAACGCCTTCGAGGATCAGGAAGTCCGCGGTTTCTATCGCGACGCCCTGGCCCAGCACGTCCGCCAGCTGGACCTGGTGCCGGTGATCGCGCGGCTGCTGGAGCTGTTCCTGGAAAGCCGGGACCACCAGCGGCTGTTCGACCGCTCCCTGCACCTGGCCCGGGATCTGCTCAGCCGCAATCGCGACACCATCCGCGCGCAGGTCAGCGCGCGCAGCCATTGGTGGGTGCCCCGTCGATTCGACCGGCGCCTCGCCGACGCCATCATGGAAGGGGTCGAGGAGTGGTTGGGCGAGCTGGCCCAGCACGACCACCCGGTGCGGCAGGATTTCGACCGGACCGTCCACGAACTGATCGGTCAGATGCGCACGTCCGGTGCCGTGCGTGACCGACTGGACGGCATTCGCGACAGCATTCTCGCCAGCGAGGAACTGCAGGGGCTGCTGGAGCAGCTCTGGGGTGATCTGCGCCAGGCGCTGGTGGACGGCGTCTCCGACGGTGACAGCGGTTTCCGGCAATCCCTGGTGGGCAGTCTGCAGCGGTTTGGTGATACCCTGCAGGCCGACCCGGAAGCCCGTGCCCGCCTGGACGAACGGCTGGAGGCGCTGCTGCGGGAGCTGGTGCTGCCGTTCCGGGACAGTATCGGCACCTTCATCGCGGACGTGGTCCGCGACTGGCCCACGGACAGCCTGGTGGACCGGCTGGAGCTGGCAGTGGGGCGTGATCTGCAGTTCATCCGGATCAACGGCACACTGGTTGGTGCACTGGTGGGCATGGCGTTGTTTCTGGTCACCGGGGCCCTGTTCGGTTTCTGAGCAGCGCCGATATAATGCATCGCCTCGGTGCCGCGGTGCCACGAGACCCATGAGCCCCGGCTCGCTCGTACCCCGCCTGCGGCAGACCGTTTTCGAGCGAGAGGTTGGCAATGGAATACACATCGTCGCCGGGGCTGCGCCAGCGCGTCGGGCAGTGGGTGGAAAGCCGCCCCGTGCAGAACTTCATCATCGTTCTGATCTGCTTCAACGCCATCACGCTGGGGCTGGAGACGTTCGATATCGTGCAGCACTACGCGGGCGGCCCGCTGCTCATCATCGAGCGGGCGGTGCTGACCGTGTTCGTCATCGAGATCGCGCTGAAGCTGTTCGCCTTCGACTACCGGTTCTTCCGGGAAGGCTGGAACGTCTTCGACTTCGTCATCGTCGCCATCTCGTTGTTGCCCGACTCCGGGCCGTTCTCGGTGCTGCGCGCCCTGCGTATCCTTCGCGTGCTGCGCCTGGTGGCCAAGGTAGGGCGGCTGCGCATGATCGTGGAGTCGCTGCTGAAGGCGATTCCGAGCATCGGCTGGATCGCCTTTCTGCTGGGGCTGGTGTTCTACATCTTCGGGGTCATGGGCACGAAGCTCTTCGGCGAGAGCTTCCCCGAGGACTTCGGTCACCTGGGTCTGACGCTGTTCTCCCTGTTCCAGGTGATGACCCTGGAGAGCTGGTCCGAGGAGATCGCGCGGCCGGTGATGCAGGTCTACCCGCTGGCCTGGCTCTACTTCGTGGTCTTCATCCTGCTGTCCGCGTTCACGGTGCTCAACCTCTTCATCGGTATCATCGTCAACACCATGCAGGAGCGGCACATGGAAGAGGCCGATGCCAAGCATCAGCAGACCGAGGCCAAGGCGCACGAGGAGCGCGAGCGGATGCTGCGGCTGATCGAGGAGCTGCACGAGAAGGTGGAGCGGCTGGAGAACCGGCTCGGCAAGCGCTGATCGCGGCGGGTCAGTGCGCCCGCCGGATCGCCGCGTCCCGGAACCAGCGCCGCAGCAGGCCGTGGCGTGGCGAGAACACCAGCGCCAGCAGGAACAGCGTCGAGGCCACCACCACGATGCTGCCACCGGAGGCGAGGTTGAAATAGTAGGCCAGGTACAGGCCGATGATCGCCGAGAACACGCCCACGCCGATGGCGATGGCGAGCATCACCGGCAGGCGGTCAGTGAGCAGATGCGCGGTGGCGCCAGGTGTGGCCAGCATTGCCACCACGAGGATGATGCCCACGGTCTCCAGGCTGGCCACGATGGTCAGCGTCAGCAGCAGAATGAGGCCGTAGTGAATGCGGCCCGAGTGGAACCCCAGCGCCCGCGTCTGCACCGGGTCGAAGGTGTAGAGCAGCAGCTCCTTGTAGAACAGCGTCACCGCCGCCACGGCGATCAGGCCCGCGATGATGGTCAGCAGCAGCGCCGCGGGCTGCACGCCCAGCACGTTGCCGAACAGGATATGCATCAGGTGGGTGCTGGAGGCGATCTGGCTGATGATGACCACGCCGATGGCGAACGCCGCCGTGAACATGACACCCATGGCGGCATCGGCCTTCAGCCGCGTGTGTCGCTCGATGGCGCCGATGCCCAGGGACGTCAGCGCGCCGGTAATGAAGGCGCCGATGAAAAAGGGCCAGCCCACCAGGTAGGCGATGGCCACGCCGGGCAGGACCGCGTGGGAGATGGCGTCGCCGAGCAGTGACCACCGCTTGAGCACGATGAAGCACGACAGCATCCCGCAGGTCGCCCCCACCACGATGGCGGTGAGCAGGGCGCGTTGCATGAACGCGTACTGGAACGGCGCGGCGATGCTCTCCGGGAGCAGGCCCACCACTCCCATGAGCCCGCTCAGGAGTGCGTCGACCACGATGCGGCTGAATGCCTCGAATTCCTCCACCATGGCGATCAGACCTCCTCCTCGTCAGTGGCGGGCGTCTGGGTCAGCCAGTTGGCGGTGGCGGTGCGGGTGAGCATGTCGTCGCGCAGCATCTCTGCCGGCGGGCCCATGTCGATCACCGAGCGATTCAGCAACAGCACCTGATCGGCGTATCGGGTCGTATTCACCAGATCGTGGGTCACCATGACGATGGTCTGCCCCTGCTCCCGCTGCCGGCGCAGTACGTCCAGGATCAGGCGGCGGCTGTCCTTGTCCAGGCCCACCAGCGGCTCGTCCAGCAGCACCAGCGGCGCCTCCTGGGTGAGCATGCGCGCCAGCAGCACGCGCTTTTTCTGCCCGCCCGAGAGCTGGCCGATGGGGCGCCGGGCCAGGTGGTCCATGCGCACTTCGGCCAGGGCGCGGGCACAGATCTCCCGGTGGCGGCTGGCGCTCAGCCGCGCCGGCAGGCAGCGACGCCACAGGGCGTCCCGACGCATGTGCCCGTAGCGACCGGTCATGACCGTGTCCCAGACGGAGATGGGGAAATCCCACTCCAGGTGCTCGTGCTGGGGCATGTACGCCACTTCGCTGCGGCGCCGGCACGCCTCCGGGTCGCCACCGAACAGCCGCACCTCGCCACGCACCGGTGTCAGTGACCCGGCCAGGATGGTCAGCAGCGTGGTCTTGCCGGAGCCGTTCGGGCCGATGACCGAATGCCATCGTCCGGCGTCCAGCTCGAACGAGACGTTGCTCAGCACCGGCGCACCGTCGTAGGCCGCGGTGAGCCCTGACACCGACACGGCACTGGCGGGCGTCGGGGAGGACGGATGGGAGGCGGGGTTCGTCACCATGGCGGTCAGGGTGCGAGCCGGTCCGCGAGCATGCGCGCATTGTGGCGCAGCATGGTGGCGTAATCGGGCGCATCGCCGTCGGCCGCGCTCAGGGAGTCCACGTACAGGGGCCCGTGGTAGGGCACGCCGGTATCACCCGAGATGCTGCGGACGTGGCGGTCGGAGATGGTGCTCTCCCAGAACAGCGCCTGCGGCTGGCGTTCCAGGATGACGTCGGTGACCCGGGCCACCTGCCGCGGTGTGCCTTCCTCCTCGGAGTTGGTGCCCCAGATGCCGTCGTGATGGAAGTCGAACGCGTCGGCGAAGTAGAGGAAGGCGGCCTCGCTGGTGATCAGGGTGCGGTGATCATCGGGGATGACCGCCAGGATTGTCTGGATCTCGTCGTAAAGGGCGTCCATCTCCTCGGCGAACGCGTCGGCCCGGGACTGGAACCGCTCGGCGTGTTCCGGGGCCCGCTCGCCCAGGGCGTCGGCGATGGCCTGCCCGTATGCGGCGGCGGCGCGTGGGTCCATCCACAGGTGTGGGTCCGGATCCCCTTCCAGGTCGCCGGTAACGATGCCCAGGGTCTCCCGGCCGCTCTCCTCGGCGACCGGCACCAGCGGGGTGTCGTCCTGGACCGTGGCGCGGACCTGACCCATCCACTGCTCCAGGTTATAGCCGTTATAGAGGACCACGTCGGCCTCTTCCAGGGCCGCGAAGTTGCGGGCGTTGAGCTCCCATTCGTGCACTTCGGCACCGACCGGCGTGAGGCTGGTGAGCGCGATGGCGTCACCGCCGATGCGCTTGGTGATATCCGCGAGAATCGAGAACGTTGCAACCACCTTCAGGCGGTCATCGTCGGCGGCGTGTGCCGGGGTCGCGGCAATCAGCAGACTGAGCAGCACGGCAGTGAGCAGGGGACGCATGGGTCTTCCTTTAGATTGAGTCTAATTCTCACTCATTATGACAGGCACACGCGTCCGGAAGTCAATCTGTCGGGTGTCACCGGGTCAGCACTTCCTCGTCGCCCGGCATGCCGATTCCCCGCCGGAGCAGCAGTGTGCCGCTCTGCCGATGGAGTTCGGTGACGGCCTGGCGCCAGGAGATGGCGGCCTCCACTTCCTCGAGTTGGCTCTCCAGCAGGTCGCGCTGAGCCTGCGCGACCACCAGTGCGGTGGTTTCGCCCACCTCGAAGCGGGCCTGCTCGGCGCGCAGGACTTCCTCCTGCAGGCGCCGGGTGACGGCCACGGCGTCCACCTGCTCGCGGGTGCGCTCCACCTCCAGCCAGGCATTGCGCACGTCCAGGTCCACCAGCTGGCGCAGGTTGGCCACCGCTTCGCCGGCCTGTTCGCGGTTGAACAGGGCGCGATCCTGTTGGGCCTCCTCCGCCCGGCGGAACACCGGCGTCTCCACCTGGATGCCGGCGCGGAAGTCGTAGCCCGGCCCGTCCACGTCGCGCCAGGAGTCACCGAAGCTGTCGGCGTACCCGGTCTTGCCGAGGGTGACGAAGAAATCCAGCCGCGGCAGCATGCCGTCTCGGGTGCGTACCACTTCCAGCTCGCCGCGCCGGATCTGCAGGCGCGCTTCGTTGAGGTCCGGGCGCAGGCCGCGGCCCAGCTGGACGTGGTCGCGGACCTCGCCGAGCGGGAGGGGGATCACGTCCGGTTCGTCCTGTGCCTCCAGCGTCGTGTCCCAGGTGGCGCCGGGCGGGTTCATGAGGCGTAGCAGCGACAGGCGCGCGCTCTCCCGCTGGCTGCGGACATCGATCAGGCCCTGGCGGCGCAGGGCCACCTCCGCCTGCGCGGCGGTCTCGTCCGTCTCGGGCCGGTCGCCCACGCTGATGCGTCGCCGGGTCTCCTCCAGCTGCTGCTCCGCCACGTCCAGGGCCTCTTCGAAGATGGCCACCTGCTCGTCGGCCAGCACGTAGCCCCAGTAGGCGCTCTCCACCTCCGCCACCAGGGCCTCGGCAAAGCCGCGCAGCTCGTAGACGCTGGCGAGGGTGTCGATCTCCGCCTGGCGCAGGCTGGCCAGGTTGGAGTCGATGCGACCACCCTGGAGCAGGGCCTGGGTGAGGGTGACGCCGAGGCGGCTGGCGTACTGCTCCTCGACCCCGGACCGGTCGGCGCGGTCACTGCGCACGGACAGCTCCAGCTCGGTGCCGGTGGGCAGCGCCTGGCGCAGCCCGCCCTCGATCCGCTCGGTCTCGGTGCGCCGCTCCTCGGGGGGCTCATCCACCTCCTGGAATTGCTGCACGACGCGGTCGCGGCCGATGCTGATCTCGCCGAAGATCACCGGGTCGAACACGGCGCGCTCCACCGCTTCGAAGGTGCCGGCGATGGCGGGCTGCAGGCGCTCCGAGGCGAGTGAGCGATTGTTCTCCAGGGTGAGCAGCACGGCGTCTTCCACGGACAGGGACAGGGGCACGTCATCCACCGGCTCGGGGCCTGTCCAGTCCAGCGGCAGGGAGAGATCCAGCTCCGCGCCGGTCGCCTCCCGGGGGGGATCACGGTCCAGCTGTTCCACGGTCCCATCCGGCGCCGTAGTGTCCGGGTCTACCGGCCGGGTATCGATGTACTCCCGCGCGGCGTCGCCGGGCTGCTCCGCCGGCAGGGTGGGCGGGGCCAGGGCGGTTGTTGCGAGCAGGGCGACGGGCAGTGCGGCGGATAGCCTCATTGGCGATGCTCCCGGTGGAACAGGGTGTAGAGCACGGGGATTACGAACAGCGCGATGACGGTCGAGCTGAGCAGCCCGCCGATGACGGCCCGCGCCATGGGCGCCTGCGCTTCGCCACCTTCACCGACCCCCAGGGCCAGGGGCAGCAGCGCGAGTATGGTGGTCAACGAGGTCATGAGAATCGGCCGCAGGCGCCGCCGGGCCGCCTCCCGCACCGCGGCGCCCACGGCGAAGCCGTCGTGGGCACGCAGGCGCGCGCTCTGGTCCACCAGCAGGATGGCGTTGTTCACGGCGATGCCCACCAGCATGATGCAGCCGATCAGCGACTGGGTGTTCAGGGTGGTGCCGGTGGCGAGCAGCAGGCCCACCACGCCGATGGCGGCCATGGGGACGGCGCCCATGACGATCAGCGGGTCCCGGAAGGACTCGTACAGGCTCGCCAGTACCATGTAGACGAGCGCGATGGCCAGCAGCATGGACAGGCCGAGTTCGGAGAAGGCCGCCTCCTGCTCCTCGTAATCGCCGGCGAAGGTGATGTCGACCCCGCGGGGCAGCGGCATGTCCGCCAGTGCCGCCCGCGCGTCCGCCACCACCGACCCCAGGTCGCGTTCCGAGACATTGGCGGAGACGGTATTCAGGCGCTGCTGTTCCTTGCGGAAGATCTGGATCGGCCCCTCGGCGGATTCCAGGGTGACGACGTTGCGCAGGGCGATATTGTCGCCGTCGAGGCCGGGAATGGTCAGCGCCAGCAGGTCGTCGGTGCTCATGCGCCGCGCGTCCTGGAGCTGGACCCGGATCGGGTGTTCGCTGCCGCCGTCGCGGAATTGACCCGTGGTGCTGCCGCCCAGGGCGGTCTCCACCGTGCGGGCCACGCGGCCGACGCTGAGGCCCAGGTCCGCCGCGCGCTCGCGGTTCACCCGCACCAGCTCCTGGGGCGTGCCGTCCTCCCGGGCGAGGGCGATGTCGGTGATACCGGGCACATCCTCCAGCCGGTCGGCCACCTCACGGGCCACGGCGTCCAGGGTCTCCAGCTCGAAGCCCTGGATGTCGATTTCGAGCTGTTCCTCGCCGCCACCACCGAGACGGCGGAACACCATGCCCTGGCTGGCGCGCACACGCACCGTGGCGCCGGCGGTGTCCGTGAGACGGCGGCGCAGGTCATTGGCGATGTCCTCACTGCTGCGGTCGCGCTCGGCCCTTGGTACGAGGCTCATGGTGATGTCCGCCCGCGCCGGCGAGCTGGCACGGAAGGTCGAGGAGCCCACGCTGACGACGCTGTTCTGCAGCTCGGGGACGGCGGCGCCGATGATCGCCTCGGCCCGCTGGACCTGTTCGTCGATGACGTCCAGCCGGGTCCCGGGCTCCATCTCGAAGGTCACACGTACCTCGCCGTCGTCGGTGGCGGGCATGAACTCCGTACCAAGGCGGGGTACCACGGCGATGGCCGCAACGAACAGGATCACGGCGCCGAGCAGCACGGCGGCGCGGTTGCCGAGCACCCATTCCAGGGCGCGCAGGTAACCGCGCTCGAGTCCACGAATCAGGCGCCCGCAGCCGTTGGCCAGCGGCGTGAAAAAGCCCGGCGCCGCCGCGCGCTCCACGGTCGGGCGCGCCATGAGCATGGGGACCAGAGTCAGGGCCACCAGCAGCGAGCAGAACAGCGCGAATGCCACCACGTAGGCGAGCTGCCGGAACAGCACGCCAGCCAGCTCCTGGGCGAAGAACATGGGCAGGAAAATGGCCAGGGTGGTCAGCGTGCTGGCGATGATGGCCGCGGCCACATCGCCGGTGCCGGCCACCGCCGCCACGTTCTGATCCTCGCCCAGATCGCGGCGGCGGCGCGTGATGTTTTCGATGACCACGATGGCGTTGTCCACCATCAGGCCGACCCCCAGCGCCAGCCCGCCCAGGGTCATGAGGTTCAGGGTGAAACCGCCGAAGTAGATCAGCGCGAAGGTCGCGATCACCGATACCGGGATGGCGGTGGCCGCCACCAGCGTGGACGGGATGTTGCGCAGGAAGAACAGCAGCACCAGGACCGCCAGGCTGCCGCCGTAGAGGATGGAGCGGCTGACGTTGTCGATGGAGCGCTGGATGAACGCCGCGTTGTCCACCGCCGGCACGATCTGGAGTTGCGGATAGTCCCGCGCGAGGCGCTCGATCTCGGCGTTGACGTTGCGCGCCACTTCCACGGTGTTGGCGTCCGACTGCTTGCGCACCGCGAGCCGCAGGCCGGGGTCGTCGTTGATGCGGATGATGCGCGTCACCCGCTGGTGGGTGTCCTGCACGTCCGCCACCTGCCCGATGGTGACCGGGGCGCCGTTGCGCACGTCGATCACCGTTGTGGCGATGTCGTCCAGCGTGCGGAATTCCCCGGGCGTGCGCACCCGCACCTCGAACAGGCCGTCCATGATGTCGCCGCCGGGGACGATCACGTTGGCGTCACGGATGGCATCGCGCACGTCCTGGAGATCCAGCCCCAGCGCCTGCATCCGCTGCGGCTGCACGTCCACCCGGATCTCCCGCTCCAGGCCGCCCCAGACATCCACCGCGGCCACCCCGCTCTGGCGCTCCAGCCGCGGCCGGATGCGGTCGTCCACGAGCTGGCGCAGCTCGATGGGGTCGAGTGGTGCGGCAACGCCGATCAGCAGAATGGGGGTGTCGGCGGCGTCGAACTTGCGCACCCGTGGCCGGTCGGCGTCGTCGGGCAGCGCGCCGATGATGCGCTCCAGGCGGTCGCGGATGTCGTTGGACGCCTCCTCCAGGTTGGTGCCCCAGCCAAAGGCGATGCGGACGTTGCTGCTCCCCTCCGTGGAGGTGGAACTGATCTCCTCGACGCCCTCCACGGCGCCGACCGCCTCTTCCACGGGCCGGGTGATGAGCTGCTCCACTTCCTCCGGCCCGGCGTTGGGGTATTCGGTGGTGACCGTGATGGTGGGGTAGGTGATGTCCGGCAGCAGGTCGATGGGCAACCGGCTCAGGGCCATGAGGCCGATGGTCACGCTGATCAGCGTGACCATGAGTGTCAGAACCGGCCGCCGAACCGTGAACCCGGCCAGGTTCACGGCGTGCGCTCCGCGGTCACGGCCGGTTCGTCGGTGACCTGCACGGGGGTGCCGTCGGTCAGCAGGTGGCGGCCCAGGGTGACCACGCGGCCGTCCAGGTCCGGGTCACGCACTTCCACCCACTCGCCGTCGCGCACGCCGGTAGTGACCTCCACGAACCGGGCACGGTAGCGGTCGTCGTCGCGCTCCAGGCGAAAGACGCCCCGCGTTCCGTTGCGCTCCAGCAGCGCGCCTGCCGGCACGGTGGTGACCTGCTCGCGCGCGCCGGTGATGACCCGGGCATCCACGAACATGCCCGGACGCAGGCGGTGGTCGGGGTTCGGGATCTCGATCTCGATGCGCGCCTGCCGGGAGTCTTCACGGAACACCGGCGCGATGCGCGCGATCCGGCCCTCGAACGTCTCGTCCGGGTGGGCGTCGCTGCGCAGCAGCACGGTCTGACCACGCTGGAGCGTGGCGTACTCCCGCTCCGTGGCGAACACCACACCGCGCAGGGGATCGAGGTCCACCAGCGTGAGAATCGGTTCGTTTGCCTGGACGATGGAGCCGGGGTCGGCGAGCCGTTCGGCGACCAGCCGCGTGGCGCCGTCGGCGACCCGGTCCGCGCGGATGCGGGAGTAACCCAGGCGGATCTCCGCGGCGCGCACGGCAGCCTCGCGCTGGCTGACCTGAGCCTGGGCCAGCTCCAGCCGGGCGCGCTCCGCCTGCAGCTCCGTCTCTGCCGCCTCCAGTTCCGATTCCGAGGCGACGCGCTGTTCACGCAGCTCCCGGGTTCGATTCAGGCGTCGCTCGGCCGCGTTGCGCGCCGCTTCCGCCTCGTTGGTGCTGGCCCTGGCGACCAGCAGCTCGGCGCGGACCTGTGCCAGTTCCTGGCGCACCTCCTCGTCATCCAGTTCGGCGAGAATCTCGCCCGACTCCACCACGTCGCCGAGATCCACGTGCAGATAATCCAGCCGCCCCGTGATCCGGGGCGCGATGCCCACCTGGGTGGCGGCCATGAGGGAGCCGCTGAAACGGGCGCGCTGGGTGAGGTCACGCTGCTCCACCTGAACGGCTTCCACGGGCACGCCCCGGGGTTCGCCCGAGGGGCGCGAGGGGGTGTCGTCGTCACCGGTAAACCAGATCAGCGCGCCCAGCGCGAGACCGAGCGCGAGCACGACGCTCACGGATCCGTATTGCTTCATTGGCCACCCATGCCTGCGGAATCGCCGCCATCGTGCGGGAGGGGATTATCGGGTCCTGCGCGGCCCGTCACGGGCGGACCGGCCATGCTCGCGCTTTTGACCGCGCTGGCGCGCCTGCGTTCAGCCGCTGGCCGCGCCCCTGCGGTGTTCAGGCGTTGAACTTGCGCGCCAGTGCCTCGAGCTTCTGCTGTTTGCGCTCCTCGGCCGACGGCTTGCGTGGCTTGGCGGCCTTGGCGTGCTGTTTGCGTTTGGCGGCGCGGCGCTTCTTTTGTTCGTCCCGCCGTTCCTGGGCGTAGCGGACCGCCTCATCGCTCACCTCCCCGGCGTCGCTGCCGTCGAGGTGAATGCGGTTGCGGCGGGCGATGGTGGCGTCCAGGTAGGCTGGCGAGCGCGTGTAGAGGGCAAGTGCCTGGCGCACCAGCCACCCCGGCGTTTCCTCGGTCTCGGGGTTGCGGGCCAGGGCATCGCGCAGCGACTTCTGAATACCGATGGCCAGGGGGCGAATCTGTTCGCGGTCCCTGGTGAAGCAGGCGGGGAACTGTTCCATGAGCTGGTCAAGGAACGCGCGCGTCCGCTCGGCCCGCTGCCGTTTCTGGGTCTCACTGGTCGCCATGCGTCCGTCCTGTTGCCTGGGGCTGCCCTGCCAGCAGGGCGCGCTCCCGATGCGCCCGTTGACTGACGTACACTGCTACTGGCAGGTATGCTACTAACCTTCTCAGGCGTATTGCCAGTGCGCAAGTCACGCGCTGCAACGCGGCCCTGGTTCATGTTCCACGATTTCCCGGTGGCCCGGACGATTTCCCGATGATTCCCCTGCTCGTGCTCGGCGCCATTATCCTCGTCGCCGCCGGTGTGCCCGGGCTCTGGGTGCGCCGCGTGATGGGGCGCTACCGGACGCCCGGAGACCGTTACCGGATGACCGGCGCGGAGCTTGCCCGCGATCTGCTGCGGCGCCTGGAGCTGCCGCACGTGGAGGTCGAGCAGACCACGCAGGGTGACCATTATGATCCGCTGCGACGCCGGATCGGTCTGAGCAGGGAGAACTACGAGGGGCGGTCGCTGACCGCGGTGACCGTCGCGGCCCACGAGGTCGGGCACGCCGTTCAGGACGCCATCGGCTATCGGCCCCTGCACTGGCGCACGCGCATGGTGCGCTGGGCCACCGCGGGGCAGCGCGTGGGCGCCGGGCTGCTGCTCGGGCTGCCGCTGATTCTGGCGGTAAGCCGGTCACCGGCCCTGCTGTTGCCGGCCGCGGCACTGGGGGTGGCGGGGCTGGCCACGGGGGTGCTGGTCCACCTGGTGACGCTGCCAACGGAGTTCGATGCCAGCTTCCGCCGCGCCATGCCGCTGCTGGAAGCCGGGTACCTGCACCCCGAGGATCGCCCCCACGCGCGGCGGATTCTGCAGGCCGCCGCGCTCACCTACGTGGCCGCCGCCGCCATGAGTCTGCTGAATGTCTGGCTGTGGCTGCGGCTGCTGCGCCCCTGACCGGGCGCAGGCCGGGGGCATGACCACGACACCCGGGGAGCGGATTGGTATGCTTGGCGCCCATGACCCTGTCACGGGAGGGTGTTGACCGTGGTACACGAGACGACGCGAATCGAGACCGTCACCGGCGACATCACGCAGCAGGATGACCTGGACGCCGTGGTGAATGCCGCCAACGCCCAATTGATGCCCGGCGGAGGGGTGGCCGGGGCGATTCACCGTGCGGCGGGCGAGGAGCTGGTGGCCGCATGTCGCCCACTTGCGCCGATCTCACCCGGTCAGGCGGTGGTGACACCCGCATTCAACATGCCCAACCGCTGGATCATCCACTGCCTGGGCCCGCGCTTCGGTATCGACGAACCGGCCGATACGCTGCTGGCGGACTGCTATCGGAATGCCCTGCAATTGACCGCGCAATATGGTATTCAGTCCGTGGGGTTTCCGGCCTTGTCCACGGGCGCGTTCGGCTATCCGTTCCGGGACGCTGCCAGAGTGGCCGTTCAGGGAGTGGACGATGCGTTGGAGACGTTGGGTGAGCCACCGCGGCTGGTCCGCTTCGTGTTCTTCTCCGAAGCCGACCGGCACGCCTTCGATGATGTATTGAAAACGGGGTGACTGGATGACGCGTCACGACGCCTGGACCATTCTCACTGTGGATGAGCGCCGTTTCCTGCGCGAACTGTTTGCCGAGTCCCGCCGCCGCGGCGATGACACCACGACGGAGGAGCGCGTCGTGATCGAGGCGGATTCCGGGCAGAGCGGGTTCGTGCAGCGGCTGCTGGCCTCCGGGCGGCTGCGCCTGATCGTCGATGGTGACGGTGAGACCCTCCAGTACTCGCTGGACGTGGACCCCGACAGCCTGGCCTCACGCGAACTCAAGCTGCGGGCCCGGTATCCCGTTCTCGTGGACCGTCGGGGTCGCGCCCGCAGCCTGCGGGTTCGGCCCGGTAACGGTGAAGTCCGTGTCCGCGACCATGGCGGGCGGCTGCAACAGGCCGATGTGGTGGATATCTCCACAAGCGGCGTTTTCCTCCAGGGCGAGGAGGCGAAAGAGGTGTCCAGCGGGGCCAGCCTGTCCGGGCTGCACCTGCAACTGCCCAACCACGACGGTGTCCGTGTCGGCGGGCGCGTGGTGCGTGTGCGGCGCTCGGGTGACCGGGTGGGTGTGGCCATGGCGTTCGACCGCCGGGACATGGACCGGGACAGCCGCAGTGCCCTGCGGGAGTACGTGTTCGAGCGTTACCAGCAACGCTCTGCCTGACCCGCCGGACGGTGCCCCCTTGGGGGCCCGGGCTGCTACAATCCGTTCCCGATTTCCGCATTGCATCGAGTGGACTTTTCCCAATGGCTTACGTACAGGCGTTCGGCACCGTCATAGGCGGCTACTTCCGACAGCTGGGAGTGCTGCGCGCGGCGCTCATCGTGGGGTCGGTGATCGTCATGGTCATGGCCCCCGCCGGTGATGCGCAAACCGTCTACGAAGGCATGGGGTTCGTGGAGACGGTGGTCATGCCGACGCTGGCGCCGCTGTTCCTGGTGGGCCTGCTGCTGGATGCCCTCATGTCCCGGGTCTGGATGAGCGACAACACGCCTGACGAGGTGGCCCGGCTGCGTCTCATCATCCGCTCCGAGCTGCTCGTGTCACTGGTGCTGGTGATCGCCTATGCGCCGTTCTTCATGAGCCTTGCGGCCTGATCATCCCCCTGCCGTCCACATGGCGAGCAGGCTGAGGGAGACGGCGCAGAGACCGAGCATCCATGCCGTGTATCCCAGGTTCCAGCGGGTAATGCGGGTGCCGTCGACGCCGTAGCGCCCCTGGAATGCGAGAGTCAGCCCGGACAGGGGGCTGACACAGACGCCAAGGGCCCAGCCTGCCAGGAAGGTGGCGGCGAGCAGGCTGTGATCCGGGTTCAGCGGCTCCAGCATGGTGCCGAATGTGGCCACGCTGATCACCGGGTGCACGCCCACCATCGCCAGCCCGATCATGGCCACCAGCGTCAGCCACGCCTCCAGCCCGCCGAACGCCTGGAACGGGAGCCAGTCCCCGGTGGTTGCCAGCACGCTGCCCAGCCCCGCGGCGAGAACGCCAGCCGCCAGGAACAGCGACAGCTCGTTGCCCATGCCCGGCAGGTTTTCCTCCACCTGCTGCTTCAGCGCCCGACGGCCTGAGCGGCCCCGGGGGATCAGGGCCGCCATGGTGATCATGGGCCCCAGCAGCGTGATCAGGGC
The DNA here is from genome assembly GCF_900110585.1 of Aquisalimonas asiatica. Taxonomy (NCBI): domain Bacteria; kingdom Pseudomonadati; phylum Pseudomonadota; class Gammaproteobacteria; order Chromatiales; family Ectothiorhodospiraceae; genus Aquisalimonas; species Aquisalimonas asiatica. The sequence goes on from NZ_FOEG01000009.1 coordinate 92,926, forward strand.
GATGACCGAGACCTCCGGGTAGAAGGCGTGGACCACCAGCACGGTGACCGCCAGAAGACCGGGCAGCGCCAGGCTGTCGTAACGGATGGGGTAACCCTGGAACCGGTGGTCCACCTTGCGCCCTTCCAGGAGATAGGTGCCCAGCAGCGCTGCCGTGGCCAGAGGCAGCCCGGTTGCGATCAGGTGGCCGACGTTGGCGTCCGGCGCGAATGCCAGTGCCGCGGCCATGGACGCGAAGAAGGGCGACCAGAATGCTGCAACGGAGAAGCTGCGGGTGAGCAGAATGGTGAGCCGGCGGTCCATGCCCTGTTCCCGGGTCAGGCGGTCGCCGACGATGAACACCGTGGACAGGTTGATGACCGAGCCGAAGAGCTGCACCCCGACCTGCGTGTTGCGATAGGCGGAGGGGCCCGTGGGCAGCGTGGTGTCGCTTGCGCGACGGGGCATGGCCACGAGCTGCAGGAAGCTGACGCCGATCAGCAGCGAGATCAGGCCGGTATTCGCGGCGACGGCGCGCTGCCACTGGATGGCCTCGCCCTGGAACAGCCCCCAGAGCATGCCGCCTGCACCGAGTGTCATCAGCACGCCGCTCTGCCAGCGCGAACGCCGGGCGATATCCGGCAGCATCAGCAGGCACGCTGCCCAGGCCGTGATGCCGGCAGCGATCCGCCAGTCCGCCGGCGTCATGGCCGTGACCACCGTGAACAGTGCGGTACCGGCCAGCAGCCAGCCGGCAACGCGACGGCGGGCAGCAGGTTGGGGGTGTGAAACGGACATGAGGGCTCCAGTTGCCGCGGCGATTATACCGCCGGTGGCACCGCCCGTGGGGCTCGTGGACAATAGCGCCACTACTGATCGATCGGGGAATGTCGATGCTGCTTGATACCGCAACACTGGACGGCTACGCGTCCGATCTCGCATCAAACCTGAAAGAGGGCGATTTGCCCGCGGCGCTGAAGGCGTCAGGCAACGTCTCCACACTGCGGGCGGCGTCCGTGCTGATGGAAGCGCCCAGAGGGACCGTGGTGCCGTTCTTCCGCCTCGCCGGATGGGAGAAGGCGGCGAGCCTGGCGACCTATCTCCCGCGGGAGTTCACTGCCCGGCTGCTCGGCGAAATGGAGGATGACGAGGCGCGGCTGCTCATCGCGGGGATGCCCTATCACGTCATCGCCGACGTGCTCGATGTGCTGCCCGAGGACGAGCGCCAGGCCATCAAGCAGGGGCTGGATGCGGATGTGTTGCGACAGGTGGAGACCATCGCCGCCTACCCCGACGACAGTGCCGGTTCGATCATGAGCCCCTATTACCTGGCGGTCCCGGAGCACGCCAGTGCCCACGAGGCGGTGGACGCGGTGCGTTATGCGCCCGCCGACGTGGAACGGGGGGCATACATCTACGTGGTGGATGCCGAGCGCCGCCCGGTGGGCGTGGTGTCCCTGCGCGACCTGACCCTGGCGCGGGCCCGCGACGAGGTCAGCGACCTCATGACCCGCGATGTCATGGTGGCGCGTGTGGACGACGCGGCCATGGATGCCGCGCGGCGTGTGCGCAGCCGCCGCCTGAAACTGCTGCCCGTGGTGGACGGCGACAGCCGCCTTGTTGGCGTGATTACCATCAACCAGGCCATGGACCTGCTGGCGCACGAAGCGGTGGACGAGGTCGCCCAGATTCACGCCGTCTCGGTGGACGAGACCTTCTTCACGCCGCCGGCCGAAGCGGTGCGACGGCGGTTGCCGTGGATGGCGGCGAACATCTTTCTGAACCTCGGGGCGGTGGTGGTCATCACCTCGTTCGAGGAGACCCTGGTGCAGGTGGCCATACTCGCCGCCTTCCTGCCCATGATCACCGACATGGGCGGGAATGTCGGCATCCAGGCACTGTCGGTGTCCATCCGCAGTATTGCCCTGGGGGAGGTGCGCCTGCGGGACTTCTGGCTCGCGGTGCGCAAGGAGCTGTTCATCGGCATCTGCAATGGCATCGCCCTGGGGGCCCTGTTCACGGTGGTCGCCTACGTCATGCAGGGCAGCCTGGTGCTCGGGCTCGTGGCCGGGACGGCCCTGGCGGTGAACGTGCTGGTGGCCGGTGTGGTCGGCGGGACCATTCCGTTCCTGATCAAGCGCATCGGCCGCGACCCCGCCATGATGACCGGTCCCGTGCTGACAACCATCACCGACATCACCGGGGTGTCCATTTACCTGGGGCTGTGCACCGTGTTCCTCACCTCGCTGCTGGCCGGAGGCTGAATGGATACCGTCTCTCATCTGCTGCTCGGTGGCGCCATCGGGCAGCTTGCCCTCGGCCGCCGCGTCGGCAACGTGGCGGTGGCCTGGGGCGCCGCGGTGGCCCTGGTGCCGGATGTGGACGTGCCCATCGGCGAACTGATGGGCGACGCCGCTGCGCTGACCTTCCACCGTGGCATCACCCATTCGCTGCTCTTCGTCACGTTGCTGGCGCCGTTGCTCGGCTGGCTGCTGGCGCGTATCCACCGAAGCCGCGGCGTGGGCTGGCAGGGGTGGTCGCTGATGGTCTGGCTGGTGTTGCTGAGCCATCTGGTCATTGACGCCTTCACGTCCTACGGCATTCAGCTGTTCCTGCCGTTCAGCGACCACGCGGTGGCCCTCGCCAGCATCTCGGTGATCGATCCGCTCTATACCCTACCGCTCCTGCTCACGGTGCCGGCGCTGGTGTTCTTCCGCGAGCACTCCCGCTGGCGGAGCCTGCTCGCCTGGGTGGGCGTGGCGCTGTCCAGTGCCTACCTGGCGTTCACGCTCGCCCACAAGTGGTGGGTGACCACCGTGTTCGAGACGGGGCTCGAGCGTGCCGGGATCGAGCACGAGCGCCTGTTCGTCAAGCCCACGGTGTTCAACAACGTGCTCTGGCGGGGTATCGCCGAGGTCGACGACGGCTACTGGGTCGGCTTTCATTCGCGGCTGGACGACGGTCCGCCGGAGACGTTCATTCACTTCGAGCGGCGCGCGGACTTGCTGGCGCCCTATCGTGACGCCCCCGTGGTTCAGGATCTGCTGCAGGTCTCCGAGGGGTACTACCAGATGGCGGAGCAGGAGGGGGAGCTCCTGTTCCGGGATCTGCGCTATGGCCAGGCCTTCGAGTGGATCGGCGACGATCGGCCGCACGTGTTCACCTACCGGATCATTGCCCCCGACGGGCCGGACGACCCGGTGGATATCGAGACCCTGAGCCTGGACGTGGAGGGCGACCGGGATCGCGCCACCGCCAGGGCCCTTTGGGAGCGCCTGCAGGGGAAGGACTGAGGTGCGCCTGCAGTCTTGACCCCGGGGCGGGTCGCGAATAAATTAATGACAATTGAGTCATGTTTCGGAACTGCCATGCCGGATCAGTCACTGCCACGCGATTCCGCGCCCCGCACCCGCCGAGGTGCCCAGACCCGCTCCCGCCTGCTGCGGGCCGCGGAAGAAGCGTTTGGCTCCCGCGGTTACCACAGGGCGGGCATCAGCGACATCACCCTGGCGGCGGGGGTTGCCCAGGGCACGTTCTACTCCTACTTCCGCAACAAGGAAGAGGTGCTGCGGGAGCTGGTGCGCAACATGGGCCGGGATCTGCGCGCGCACCTGGCGGCGGAGATCTCCGACGCCCGTGACCGCCTGGATGCCGAAGCGCGGGGGCTGCGGGCCTTCCTGGCCTACGTGGCCGGCCATCCGTGGATGTACCGGGTGCTGCAGGAAGCACAGTTCGTGGACGAGTCCATTTACCGCGAGTACTACGAGGCGTTCGGCGAGAGCTACCTGCGCCTGCTGGATGTGGCGGAAGCCGACGGTGAGGTGCGCCCGGGGGACAACCGTATCCGCGTCTGGGCGCTGATGGGCATGGCGCACTTTCTCGGGCTTCGCTACGGGCTGTGGGAGCGGGACGTGCCCCTGGACCGCGTCGTGGACACGGTGCGTGATCTGCTCCGGAGCGGCCTGATGACCGGAGAGCACAACAATGAATGAACCGTTGGTAATGGCCACCCGTACCGGGGACGTGGTCCGGCTGACGCTGAACAGACCCGACCGGCACAACGCCCTGGTGCCTGAATTGCTGGACGCCCTGACCGAGGCGCTGGCACAGGCGTCGGCGCATGAGCCACGCGCAGTGGTGCTGGCGGCCAACGGCAGATCGTTCTCCACGGGCGGTGACGTGGCCGGGTTCTATGCCGTTCCCCGGGCGCAACGGGTGGAGTACGCCCGGCGCGTAGTGCGTGCGCTGAACGGTGTCATTCTCCAGCTTCTGCGCCTGCCGGTGCCCACCATCGCCGCGGTGCACGGCGTGGTGACCGGTGGCTCCCTGGGGCTGGTGCTGGCCAGCGATCTGGTGGTCGCCGGGCCGCGCGCGAGCTTCTCGCCATGGTACACCCATGTGGGCTTCAGCCCCGACGGCGGCTGGACGGCGCTGTTGCCCGAGCGGATCGGCCGCGCCCGGGCGCTGGAGCTGCAGCTTTGCAACGGCGCGCTGGACGCGGACACGGCAGCGGCGCTGGGGCTGGTCCAGCGGCTGGCCCCCCACGAGGGCGTTGTGGAGACCGCCCTGGCGCTGGCAGATGAACTGGAGAGCCGCTGGCCGGGGAGCGTGCGCCGGACATTGGCACTGACGCGGCCCGACCCGGTCGCCGTGGAGCGCCGGCTGGAGGCCGAGCTGGACAACTTCCTCGAACAGATCGGGAGTGACGAGGCGGAACAGGGGATGGCTGCCTTTCTTGGCAAGGGGTGAGGGACGAAGACACCCCGAAGTGAATCAGAAACGCGGAGGGCAAGGCCATGGACATGTTCGACCTGCTTGCGCACCGGGCCCGGGTGACGCCCGATGCGCTGGCCGTGGAAGATCTGACCGACGGCACCCGTTACACCTATGCCCAGCTCAACGAGCGGGCCGCCCGTGTCGCCGCGGCGGCGACCGGAACCTGGGGGCTCGATGCCGGTGACCGCCTTGCCTACCTTGGGCACAATCGCGCCGAGTTCTTCGCCCTGCTGTTCGGCTGCGCCAAGGCCGGGGTGATCCTGGTACCGTTGAACTGGCGGCTTGCCGTGCCCGAACTGGACGGGCTGCTGGACGACGCCACGCCCACCGCGCTCATCCATGGTGCCGAGTTCGCCGACGCCGCCGGCACGCTGGCCGGCAGTCGTCCGGCACTGGTCAGTGTGGGCATGGAGGGGGGAGCAGCCGGCGCGCGGGCGTACGAAGACGACATCGCGGCGGCCACGCCCGACCTCGGGCCCCATGCGCCGCGATCACCCGACACCCCGTGGTACCTGCTTTATACCTCCGGCACCACCGGTCGGCCCAAGGGCGTGATCCAGACCTTCCGCATGATGATGGCGAACTACTGGAACATCGGTATTCCCGTGGAGCTGCGGCAGGACGACGTGCTGCTCAACGTACTGCCCATGTTCCACACCGCCGGCATCAACCTGTATTCCACCGCCGTCTTCCTGGTGGGCGGGGCCGTGCTGGTGCAGCGCAGTTTCGAGCCGGAGCAGGCCCTGGACGTGCTGGCGCGGCGGGCCACCGTCTTCTTCGGTGTTCCGGCCGTCTACCAGATGCTCATCGAGCAGCCCGGTTTCAGCGGCGAGCGGCTCGGGCACGTGCGCTCCTGGGGGTGTGGCGGCGCGCCGCTGCCGCTGTCGGTGGCCGAACGTTACGTCGCCCACGGCATCCACGTGCGCACCGGCTTCGGCATGACCGAGACCGGCCCCACCGTGTTCCTGCTGGACGAGGAGCGCGTGCTCGACAAGACCGGCTCCGTCGGGCGGCCCCAGCTGCTGGCGGAGACCCGTATCGTCGACCGTGACGGCAATGACGTGCCCCCGGGCGAGCCCGGCGAGCTGCTGATCCGCGGGCCGGGTGTCACACCGGGCTACTGGCAGCGCCCGGACGCCACCGCGGAGACCATCGAGGCCGACGGCTGGCTGCACAGCGGCGACGTGGCCCGCTGTGATGCGGACGGCTACTACTTCATCGTCGATCGCTGGAAGGACATGTTCATCTCCGGCGGCGAGAACGTCTACCCCGCGGAGGTGGAGCAGGTGCTGCTGCAGCACGACGCCGTGGCCGATGTGGCGGTGGTGGGCATGCCGGACGAGCGCTGGGGCGAAGTGGGTTGCGCGTACGTCTGCCTCGGCGATGGGGGCGCCGCCGATGCCGACGCGCTGCGCCACTGGTGCCGCGAGCGGCTCGCCGGCTACAAGGTGCCGAAGGTGTTCACCATCCGCGATGCGCTGCCGCGCAACGCCCTGGGCAAGGTTCAGAAACAGGAGTTGCGCGACGATGCACGCCGCTGAACTGCAGGCCGTTCACGAGGAACGGGTGTTCACCCAGGCCGACTTCGAGCACTTCGGTGATCTCTCGGGCGATCGCAATCCCATCCACGTGGACCCGGCTTTCTCCGCCGACACCGCGTTCGGGGCCACCGTGGCGCACGGCATGCTGCTGTTCAGCGCGGTGCACGGCCTGGCCGCACGCAGCTGGCCCGGTGCGAAGCTGGTGGCGCAGGATCTCATGTTCCCGGCGCCGACCTATGCCGACGAACCGGTGAGCATCGCCCTGGAGCCCCTGTGGCAGGAAGATGACGACTGCTGGCGCGTCGCCACCCGCGTGGAGAAGGCGGACGGGCGCCGCGGGCTCGATGGTCAGTGCCTGGTCAGGTTCGGCGGGGAGGCGCAGTCATGAGCGCCGTACTCGACGCGTTCCACCGGCTCGCCGTGGGTGACACCGCCTCCCTGGTGCGCACCTACTCCGCCGAGGATGTCCGGCAATGGGCGGCGCTGGCGCGTGCTCCGGAGCCGGCAGACGGCGTTCCGGAGCCCCTGCTGGCGGGCCTGTTCTCCTGTCTGCTGGGCGAGACCCTGCCGGGGCACGGGACCAACTACCTGAAGCAGCACCTGGAGGTGGTCAGCCCGGCGCAGGTGGGGGAGGCCATTACGGCGCGTGTTGTCATCACCCGGTTGCGCCCGGACAAGGCGCTGGTGAACCTGGACACCGAGTGCACCGGCGTCGATGGCCGTGTGGTATGCCGGGGTGACGCGCTGGTGCTGTTCAAGCGGTAACCGGCGCTCCCCCAAGCGGCGCCGGCTCAGGCACAATGGCGGTTCCAGCTAGGTGATGGAGCCCCACCATGGCCGATGTCATTCCGCTGCAGCGGCGCCAGCGCCGGCAGCGCAAACGCGAAGGTGACACCCTCTGCCGCGCCGGTCGCCACCGCTGGGAAGTGGTGACCGAGTCCCGTTTCGACGTGCGCGAAGGGCGCCTGATGACCGTGCTTCGCTGTTCGCGCTGCGGCCGGGAACGGACCGAGCGGCGCTGATGATCGTCCTGGATCAGGTCTCCCGCGCGTTCACCGAGGGCGGCCGATCGCGGGTGGTGCTGGACCGGTTCTCCGAGACGGTCGCCACCGGCGAGCGGCTGGCGGTGGTCGGGCGTAGCGGTGTCGGCAAGTCCACCCTGCTGAACCTGCTTGGCGGCATGGACGTGCCCGATGCCGGCCGGGTGCACATCGGCGATGCCGAGCTCACCGCCATGAACGAGCGCGAGCGCACACTGCTGCGCCGCCACCGTATCGGTTTCGTGTTCCAGTTCTTCAATCTCATTCCCACCCTGACCGTCACCGAGAACCTGCTCATGCCGCTGGAGATGACCGGCGGTGTTGATACGGCCGGCCGGCAGCGGGCGCGGGGCCTCCTGGAACGCGTGGGGCTGGCGGATCGCGAAGAAGCGTTCCCCGATGCGCTCTCCGGCGGTGAGCAGCAGCGCATCGCCATTGCCCGGGCGCTGGTGCATGCGCCGGACGTGCTGCTGGCCGACGAGCCCACCGGTACCCTCGACGAGGACACGGCCGAAGAGGTCCTGGCACTGCTGGACGAGCTCACCGGCCAGGGGCAGGTGACCGTGGTGCTCGTGACCCACAGCATGGCCGTGGCTCACCGCATGGATCGCGTGCTCAGGCTCGGGGGTGGCACTGGCTGATGGCGTTGCTGTCACCGCGCTCCCTGCTGCTGCGCGCGAGTCTGCGCTACCTCTGGCGCCACCCGTGGCAGCTCGGGCTGGCGCTGCTGGGGGTGGCCGTCGGCGTTGCCGTGGTGGTGGCCGTGGACCTGGCCAACCAGAGCGCCTCGCGGGCGTTCACCCTGTCCACCGAGGCATTGACCGGCGAGGCGACCCACCAGGTGGTGGCCGGCCCGGAAGGCATCCCCGAAGACTGGTACGTGGCACTGCGGCGCGACCACGGCCTGCGACCCGCTGCACCGGTGGTGGAAGGGTTTGTGCGCCTGCCGGAGCGGGACGATCGCAGTCTGCGGGTGCTTGGCGTGGACGTGTTCGCCGAGGGCGGCATGCGCCCCGCCATTGGTGGCATCACCGGCCGCGTGCCGGTGGGGGAGCTGCTGGCCTACCCGGACGGCGCGGTGATGCTGGCGTCGGACCTGGCCCGGCTGGAGCTGGAGCCGGGTGAACCGCTCACCGTCCGCCACCGGGGGCGGGATCACACCCTGCGGATACTGGACGGGATGACGCCGCAGCGGGAGCTGGATGCCACCGGCCTGCGGGATGTGGTCATCATGGATATCGCGGCGGCCCAGGAACTGCTGGGCCGGGAAGGGCGCCTGGACCGGGTGGATTTCGTGCTGGACGAGCGGCGTCTGGCGGTGTTGTCCGAGCTGCTGCCGGATGGTGCGCGGCTGGTGGAGGCGGATCAGCGCGCCGCCTCCCTGGCACAGATGACCGACGCCTTTCAGCTCAACCTGCAGGCGTTCAGCCTGCTGGCCCTGGTTGTGGGCGCATTCCTGATCTACAACACCATGACCTTCTCGGTGGTGCAGCGCCGGCAGCTGCTGGGCATGCTCCGCGCCACCGGCACCACCCGCGGCGAAGTGTTCCGGGTGATTCTGCTGGAAGCCGCCATCATCGGGGTTGTCGGCACGGCCGCCGGGCTGCTGCTGGGGCTTGCCCTGGCCACGGTCCTGGTGGACCTGGTGACCCGGACCATCGACGACCTCTACTTTGCGCTGGCCATCCGGGAGCTCAGCGTCGATCCGGCGTCGCTGCTGCGCGGGGCCCTGCTCGGCGTCGGCATGACTGTTGTCGCCGCGCTCGCGCCGGCGCGGGAAGCGACCGCCATCCCGCCCCGGGCGGCGCTGAGCCGCTCGTTCCTCGAGCATCGCCGCCGCCGCTGGCTGCCACTGCTCAGCACCGTCGGGCTGGTGCTGGGCGCGCTCGGCGTGGTGCTGCTGGCGGCCACCGGGGAGCAGCTGGCACCGGCGTTTGCCGGGCTGTTCGCGCTCATCGTCGGCATGGCGCTGCTGGTGCCGCCGTTGCTGTTCCTGAGCGTGCGCCTGCTGGCGCCGGTACTGGGCGCCTCGGCCGGGTATCTCGGGCGCATGACCGCGCGCGGCGTGGGCGCAAGCCTCTCGCGCACGGGGGTGGCCGCCGCCGCGCTTACGGTGGCGGTGTCCGCCGTTATCGGCGTCGGCGTCATGGTGGACAGCTTCCGCACCACTTTCGCGGACTGGCTGGATGCCACGCTGCACGCGGACGTCTACGTCTCGGTGCCGGGCGGCGGGGCCATGGAACCGGACCAGCGCGAGCGACTCGAAGGGGTGGACGGCGTCGATTTCGTCACCCGGTCGCGCTTCGTGCGGGTCGGCGCCGGTGACCATGACGCCCGGCTGCGGGTGTTCGACATCCCGCCGCCCGCCGAGGATGGTTTCCGTTTCCGGGCCGGCGACCCCGGGAGGGCCTGGCAGGCGTACCGGGACGACGGGGCGGTGTTCGTCACGGAGCCCTATGCCTGGCACCACGGGGTCGCCGTCGGCGACACCATCACCCTCGGCACCTCCCGCGGCGAACGCGCCTTCCCGGTGGCGGCCGTGCTCTACGATTACGGGACCTCGGAGGGGGCGGTTATCATGGGGCGCGAGACGTACGACGGCCACTGGGATGACCCGGCCGTGGACAGCCTCGGCGTGTACGCCAGCGACGGTGTCTCCACGGAGGCGTTGCGGGAGCGGCTCCAGGGCGCGGCCGCAGAGGGTGAGCAGTTGTTGCAGTTCCAGTCCAACCGCGAGATCCGTGCGCTGTCCCTGGAGATCTTCGATCAGACGTTCACCATCACCCAGGTGCTGCGGATGCTGGCGATTCTCGTGGCGGTCACCGGCGTGTTGAGTGCGCTGCTGGCGTTGTCGCTGGAGCGGGCCCGGGAGTATGCCGTCCTCCGCGCGGTTGGGGTCACACCACGCGAACTCGGGGGGCTGGTCACCGCGCAGAACGCCCTGGTGGGCGTGCTCAGCGGCCTGTTCGCCATACCGCTGGGGCTGGGCCTGGCGGCGGCGCTGATTCTTGTGATCAACCAGCGCTCCTTCGGCTGGTCCATGGACCTGGCCGTCGATCCCTGGATACTGCTGCAGGCCCTCGGGCTGGCTCTGGTTGCGGCGCTGGTGGCCGGGCTCTATCCGGCCTGGCGCATGGCCCGCACCACGCCGGCCCTGGCAATGAAAGAGGACTGACCCATGGCAACGGACCCCGAACACCGACCCATCGGACGGCGCATGCGCTGGCAGCTTGGCGTCACCGTCGTCGCGGTGCTGGTGTTGCTGCTCCTGCTACGTATGTGGTCCGGTGAGGACGACGCGGATACCCCCGAGGCGGACGGGTTCGACGTGACCGGGGCGCTGTCCGGGGAAGAGGATGCGGCCGGCTTTGCACGTGTCACCGGCCCCGAGCCCCTGTCGTTCCCGGAAGACCACGGCCCCCATCCTGATTATCGCCATGAGTGGTGGTACGTCACCGGCAATGTGCGCGATGACGATGATCGCCATTTCGGCTTCCAGGTCACCCTGTTCCGTTTCAACGTCGCCGCCGATCCGCCGGAGCGGGAGGCGGCGCTGGCCACCAACCAGCTGTGGATGGGGCATCTGGCCATTACGGACACCGAGAGCGGCGAGTTTCATCACCGTGAGCGGTTCGTGCGCGGGGCGGCGGGGCTGGCCGGCGGTGTCGCGGAGCCCTTCCGCGTCTGGGTAGAGGACTGGGAGATGACCGGCGAGGGGGACGACATGATGCCGTTGCGGCTGCAGTTCCCCGATGACGAGCTGGGCCTGGATATTCTGCTGGAGCCGCGCAAGGACCTGGTGCTCCAGGGCGAGGACGGCTACAGCCGCAAGGGGCCGGAGGCGGGCAACGCCTCCCGGTACTACTCCTATACCCGCCTGGCGGCGTCCGGGGAGCTGACGGTGGGCGACGCCACCCACGGGGTCAGCGGACAGGCGTGGATGGACCGGGAGTGGGGCACCAGCACGCTGAGCGAGGAGCAGGCGGGGTGGGACTGGTTCTCCATACAGCTGGAGGACGACCGGGACATCATGTTCTACCACCTGCGCCGGGATGACGGCTCCATCGACCCCCTGAGCAAGGGGGTGCTGGTGGCACCCGACGGCGAGAGCCGGGTGCTGTCGCTGGACGACGTGGCGCTGGAGCCGGAGCGGCACTGGGAGAGCGACGATGGCACCCGGTATCCGGTCGCCTGGCGCATGCAGCTACCGGAGGAGGAGCTGGATCTCCGGCTTGAGGCGGTCGTGGACGACCAGGAGCTGCGAGGCGCCTTTCGTTACTGGGAAGGCGCCATCCGCGTCACTGCGGAGCAGGGGCCGGACGGGGTGGGCTACGCCGAGCTGACCGGCTACTGACCGGCGGCGTGCCCTCGTCCACCGGGCCGTTTCAATAGGCCTTGAGGACGGTGTCGCGGAGCTCGCCGATGATGGCGCCCCGGGCGGCGGGGTTGCGCCGGCGCAGGGGGAGCAGCACGGCCTCCATGAGCGTCATCAGGGTCTCGCTGCGCGTCTCCAGATCCGCCACGGACCGCTCGCCACGCTCCCGCGCCAGCCCCGCGAGGCACTGCTGGAGCAGTTGTCGCAGCTTGTCTTCCTGGCGACCGAGCTGCTCGCGGAAGACCCGGTTGACCGCACTGTTGTATGGCTCCTGCCAGTACCCGGCGATACCGTCGGCAATGCGCTCGTCCTCGGCCAGGGCCGAGACACCCCGGAAGAAGGTGTCGAGCTGCTCCCGCGGCGTTGCGGCCGCCTGCATCGGTGCGATGATGTGTTCGTCGAACAGTGACTCCAGGCCCTCGAGACATTCCCTGAAGAGGGCTTCCTTGCCGTCGAAATGCCAGTAGAGGGCGCCCTTGCTGAGGCCAACGGCCCGGGCAATGGTGTCGATGGAGACGCCGTCGTAGCCATGGCGGCCAAACAGCCGGAAGGCTGCGTCGCGAACGGTGTCCCGGGTCTGTTTCTGGTTGCTCTTCATTCCATCGTGCGTAACCGGCAACGGCGTGGCTGTTGTCATTTTGGTATCGCTTCAGATCGGGTTGCCCCCGAAGCGGTGGGGCAACGTCTATAGTATCAGCCTGTCAGAAGTTACAGGTATGCCAGTCTGACGGCCAACAAGCTGTGATCTGGTTGGCACAACGGGTAATCAAGCGATCATTAACGCTTTCTGGTTGGGTCGCACGGTGATGGCGGGGGTCAGGAGACAGCGGCCTGACTGAAATAGCGGGCCAGGTACTGCTCGAAGGTGAGGGTGTCGGCCTGTTCCACGGCGGCCTGTTCTGCCAGGGATTCGCGGCTGGCCGCTTCGAATCGTGCCCGGGTGTCGGGATCCAGGGGGTGGCTCTTGAAGGCCTGCTCGTGGCCCCGTGACTGCCGCATGGCGAATTCGATGAAGTTCTCGCCGTTGCCGCGCATGCTCTCAAGCACGCGCGCCGACGGGGTGCGGTCGGTGTCCCGAACGCTGGCGTGGTAGAGCGCCACGGCATCGCCGTAGGGTGTATCCGTGCGGGTCTGATCCAGCAGTTCGGCGATGCAGGCAAGGTCGCGGCAGATGGTGTCCGCCCATTCCTGCAGGCGGATCCCGCCCTGGCCGTCATCCAGCATCAGCTCCGGGTCACGGCCCTTGCGGGCCACCAGACCCTGATTCTGGTTGATGCGACCCTGCTCGCGGGCGGAGATCGGGGGGCTGTCTTCCAGCAGGCAGTAGACCAGCAGCGCTTCCAGGAAGTGCAGCTGGCTGGCCACCACGCCCACCGGGGCGAACGGGTCCAGGTCCAGGGCGCGGATTTCCACGTACTCCACACCCGCACGGCGCAGCGCCCGCGTGGGCTTCTCGCCGGAGCGTGCCACCGCCTTGGGGCGCACGAAGCTGTAGTATTCGTTCTCGATCTGCAGCACGTTGGTGTTGAGCTGCCGCCATTCGCCATCCACCCGGGCGCCGATCTTTGCCCACTCCGGGTCTTCGGTGCTGATGGCACGCTCCAGGCTGCCCACGTAGGCGTCCAGATCGTTGTAGGAGATGTTCAGGCCCGCCTGGGCCTTGTTCTTGTAGCCCACATCGCTCATGCGCAGCGAGGTGCCGTAGGGCTCGTAGAACGTGTAGGCGTCGAATTCCCCGAACCCCGGATTGTCGCCACCGGTAAACGACTTGCACACGGCCGGCGACGCACCGAACAGGAACGGGATCAACCAGCCGAAACGCTGGAAGTTGCGGATCAGCCGGAAGTAGGCGTCTGAGATGAACGTCTGCAGGTCGCGCGTGTCGCCCTCGTGTTCCTTGAGCACCTCCCAGAACGCGCTGCTGAACGAGTAGTTGAAGTGGATGCCGGAGATCGCCTGCATGGCGCGGCCGTAGCGCCAGTCCAGCCCGCGGCGGTAGACGTGCTTCATCATGCCCACGTTGGACTCGCCGTACCAGGCGATGGGAATGGAGGCGTCGCCGCCGACAATGCAGGGCATGCTGGTGGCCCACAGCAGCTCGTCACCGATGTTCTGGTAGGTGAAGGTGTGGATGTCCTCGAGAAATGCCAGTGCGCTGGAGATCTCGTGCTCCGGCGGCGTGATGAACTCCAGCAGCGCCTCGGAATAATCGGTGGTGATCCAGGGGTGCGTGAGATTCGAGCCCAGCGCCCCGGGGTGGGGCGTCTGGGCGATGTGGCCGTCCCGGTCCACGCGCAGGCTCTCTTTCTCCAGCCCCTTCAGGCTCCCGCGCAGAAGCCCGCGCTGATGGGTGTTCAGAAGACTGGCTAGCCGTTTCTCTGCGTTCCGGACCATTGGTCGCGATGCCCCCAGCTGGTGCGCGAACCGGGATTGTGCATGGACTGGTCAGGAATTGGAATGCTCAGCCGCCGGCATTGTCCAGATTGGCCAGTACGATCTTGCCCGTGTGGACGCCGGATTCCATCAGTTCGTGGGCCTCGCGCGCCTGATCGAAGGGCCTGACCGTATCCACCACGGGCTTGAGCCGGCCTTCGGCGAAGAACGGTGCCAGGCGCTCGGTGAACAGCTGCGCCAGGCCGATGCGGCGCTCCAGGGGGAGCGAGCGCATGGTCATGGCGCGCAGGGTGAGGCGCTTGAACAGCAGGGTACCCATGTCGATGCTGTCGTCGCGGCCGGCCATGATGCCCACCACCACCTGGGTGCCCTCCGGGCGCAGACACGCCATGTTCTCCTCCAGGTAGCCGCTGCCCCCGACCAGGTCGAGGATGACGTGGGCACCGGGACCGGTGTGCTGGCGCACGGCGTCCACCAGTGGGCCGTCCTGCTCCGCATGGGCGGCGTCCAACCCCCAGTGGCGCACGGCGTTCAGACGCTCCATGGACCGGCTGGTGCCCAGGGAGCGCGCCCCGAACGCACGGGTGAGCTGCATGGCGGCGATGCCGATACCGGATGTGGCGGCACGGATCAGGCACCAGCCACCCGGTTGCAGGCCGCCCTCCAGGAAGATGGCGCGGTAGGCGGTGAGAAACGCCTCGGGCACGGCGGCGGCGTCGGTGATGCTAAGGGATGCGGGCACGGCGATGGTCTCGCGCTCGTTCACCACCACCTGTTCGGCGTAGGCACCGCCGCCCACCAGCCCCATGACGCGGTCGCCGGGCTGCCGGCCCTGGACATTGCTGCCCACTTCGGTGACCACGCCGGCGTATTCGAGGCCGGGGACGTCCGGGTTGGTGCCGGGCGGGGCGGGATAGAGCCCCTGCCGTTGGAGGATATCGGCGCGATTGAGGCCGATGGCCTGGACGGCAATGCGGACATCCGTGGGACCCATCTCCGGGGGCTGGGTCTCGCGCAGCTCCAGAACGTCGGGTTTGCCGGGCTGGGTAATGGTCCAGGCCTTCATGGTGGTCTCCTCCGGTTGTCATGTTCTTGTTGAAAGTATCGTCAGCCGCCCGAAGCGCGCCAGCGAACGCGCCAGTCTCGGGAGGATCGGTGACGGCGTCAATGGCCGCCGGAAACGTGACCGAGTTCGCTTGCCGCGGGGGGCTCGCGCGCGGTATGATGCACCGCATCAATGTACAGACTGGTCTAGTCGAGGTAGGCATGGATACACCAGCGAACCTGTTGGGTTTCTGGGGCTCGGAGCCGGTGATCCGGCGTCTCTGGGCGAGCGAGCACGAGGACTGGTGCGAGCATCTTCTGCGGCTGGGTCCCCAGGACCGGCGCGATCGATTCGCCGGTGTGGTCAGCGATGCGTTCATCCGCAGCTACTGTGCCCGCGTGGATCCGTTCTCGCTGACCCTGTTCGGGGCTTTCGTGGACGGTGAGCTGCGGGCCGTGGGCGAGTTCGCCATGCTGAGCCACGACGCGCCACGGCGGGCGGAGCTGGCCTTCAGCGTGGAGTCGGGCTGGCAGAACCGCGGCCTGGGGACGGCGCTGTTCCGGCGGCTGGTGATGCATGCCCGCAACCGCGCCGTGTCCCGGGTGTACATCGTCTCCGAACCGGGCAACCGCCGCATGCACCGCATCGCCCGCAAGTTCGACATGACGCTCTCGGCGGAGTACGGCGAGACGGCCGGCCGCATGGAGCTGCTGGGGCCGTCGTACATGTCGGTCATGGAAGAGATGATGGAAGAGGGCATGGCGCTGTTCCGCAATGCCCCGAGGCTGCCCCTGCCGGGTGAGTAATCCCTGAGCAGGGTCAGAGCATCCCGGTCTGCAGCTTGGCCGCGTCGGTCATCATGTCCGCCGACCACGGCGGGTCGAACACCAGTTCCACGTTGCAGACTTCCACGGTGGGGACCAGCTCCACCTTGTGCTTGACGTCGCTGGCGATGATGTCGCCCATGCCACACCCCGGCGCGGTCAGCGTCATCTGGATGTCCACCTTGCGACGTTCCCCATCCAGCTTTTCGATGTTGCAGTAGTACACCAGCCCCAGTTCCACGATGTCGATGGGAATCTCCGGGTCGAAGCAGGTGTGCATCTGATCCCAGACGAGATCTTCCACGTCCTTGTCCGACGCGTTCTCCGGCAACTCCGGCAGCGGCGTGGGCTCCTTGCCGATGGCGTCTGCGTCCACACCCGCGATGCGGAACAGGTTGCCCTGGATGTAAACGGTGTAGCTGCCGCCGAGCGCCTGGGTGATCACCCCCTCGACGCCTTCCGGAATGGTGCCCGACTCCCCGGCCGGGATGACCACCGCGTCGCAATCGCGATTGAAGATAACGGGTTCACCGTTCGGGCTGTACATGCGTAATCCTCCGGCGGCCGACAGTGGCGCCAGTCTGGCGTTTCGAATCCGTACTCAGCGGGTCCGGATTATACCAGCCCGGGCGCCACCGTGTCCCGACGGGTCAGTCCAGATCGATGCTGGTGCTCCCGGGAAGCCGGGTCACGAAGTCGGGACCCATGAGCCGGGAGGGGGTGGTTGCGCCGGGCGCCACGTCCGTCTCCAGCAGATGCCGCACCACCGCCAGCGCACCGTGGGTGGTGACGTCGTAGCCATTCGCGGTGCGTACCCGCGCGGTGCGGATGTCACCCCGGTCGTTCACGACTTCACCCCAGACGTGGGTCGGTGTCTTCTTCCGGCGCGCTGCATCCGGGCCCTGAATCCGTGCCGCGCGGCGTTGCAGGAAGCGCTGAACCGGGCCGGTGGCGAGCAGGGGGCGGATCCAGTTCGCCCGTGCCAGGCGGCGGGCAGTGCGTGGCGCCATGGGGATGTAGGTTTCGATGTTGGGGATGGCGGTGGTGTAGTACGCCGTGGCGATATCGCCCCAGGGGATGGTGACCGCGGTCTTCGGCCCGTCGCCGAAGTCGATGTTGAGGGTCTTCCAGCCCAGCGGCACCTGACGGATGACGCCGTCGATGCGCGCACGTCCGCCGCCGGCCAGCCCTTCCATGGCGGTGCGGGCCGTGCCCGGGCTGGGGCCGGAGCGGGAGTCGAAGCCAAGCCGCAGGTGAGTGGCGTCCGGCAACGCCGCCTTCAGGGTTGCGGCAATGCAGTCCGTGGGGATGACGTCGAAACCGACACCGGGGCAGACGACGATGCCGGCCCCGCGGGCGTCGGCATCGCGCCCGTGGGCGTGTTCGAAGACATCCACTTCGCCGGTGATGTCCAGATAGTGCGCACCGTTGCGCAGGCAGGCGTCCAGCATCGGCGCGCTGGTGGCCGAGAAGGGGCCGGCGGCCAGCAGCACCAGGCTGATGTCGCGAAGCCCCTCGTCGAGCGCCGCGGGGTCGTCCAGTGTGAACGCTCGCCAGTCCAGCCCGAGCTCGCCGGCCATTGATTCCAGCGCCTCCGCGTTGCGCCCGGCGAGTATCGGCGTGAGTCCCGCATCCCGCGCCGCAGTGGCAATCAACCGTCCGGTGTAGCCGGTGGCGCCGTAGAGCATCCACGTCCTGCCCATGAACCGCTCCTTCATTGTTGCATTTTGGAAAGTGGTCGGTGACCGTAATGAAACGAGAAGTCGATTTCCATGCAGGCGGTCACAGCCGCCGATCACCAGGGGGAAAGAGCGCGATGTGGAACCGTGATGGCGGTCGCCGGAAGCAGTGGAAGATTGCCGTGCTGCCGGGCGACGGGATCGGCCCCGAAGTCATGGCCGTGACGGTGCGCGCCCTCCGGTCCCTGGCGGAGCAGGGCGGCCCCTCCATGGAGCTGACGGAGTTTCCCTGGCCTTCACATCAGTGGCACCGTGAGCACGGCAGTACCATGCCAGCGGACTGGAAAGCGACCCTGGCCCAGTACGACGCCATCCTCCTCGGGGCACTGGGCGACCCCGGCCCTACCAGCGACCCGGACCGCTACCTGCTGCCCGACGCCGTCTCGCTGGGCCCGTTGCTGGACATCCGCAAGGGGTTCGACCAGTGGGCGTGTGAACGCCCGGCGATGCTGCTCGAGGGCGCGCCGCAGTACCTCGCGGACGAGCGCGCCAGGGATCTCGACATGATGGTGATCCGCGAGAACAGCGAGGGCGAGTACGTGGGGCAGGGCGGGCGCCTCGCCCCGGGCACGCCGCGGGAAGTCGCCACGCAGATGGAAGTGTTCACGCGCGCCGGCGCGGAGCGCATCTTCCGCCACGCCTTCGAGCGGGCCGTGGCCCGCGCCGCCGAGCGCGAGGCCGGCACCCGGCGCAATCGCGAGTTCCCGTTGGCGGATGGCGGTGTTGCCCGGGCGCAGGTGTGCCTGATCACCAAGCGCAACGCCCTGCGTTACTGGGGCGAGATGTATACCGAGGTATTCGAGCAGGTGGCGTCCGACTACCCGGGGATCGCTACCCACCACGAACTGGTGGACGCGGCCTGCATGAAGTTCGTCATGAGCCCCTGGAACTTCGACGTGGTGGTCGCGAGCAACCTGCAGGGGGACATCCTCACCGACCTGGCCGCAGTGCTGAGCGGCGGCATGGGCGTGGCGCCGTCATGCAATCTCAACCCCGCCGACCGTCGGCAGCCGCCCATGTTCGAGCCGACCCACGGCAGCGCCCCGGATATTGCCGGCCGGAACCTGGCCGGCCCCCAGGCCATGCTGCTCACGGCGGCCATGATGCTCGCCTGGATGGGTGAGGAGGACGGCCGCGCGGCGCGTGCCGCCCAGCGGCTCCGCGATGCGGTGGAGGCGGATCTGCGGGTACACGGCACCATCCAGCGTGAAACCACGGCCATCGGCGATGCCGTGCTGGCCGCACTGTCATGATCGTCAGCGCGCCGCACACGGCGGTCTGCGCGCGCATGAGCCGGTTTGAAGCGCCGCGAAACCGGGGTGTACACTCACTGACTCATTTTTCTCTCCGATTCAAGGAGGTTCACCATGGCTAATGCGGCTGGTCAGTTGTCGCCCCTCATGAAGCAGTCTTCGGGCATCAATGCGGCGCGCGCCGAAGGCATGTATATCTACGATGAGTCCGGCCAGCGCTACATGGACTTCACCTCCGGCATCGGCGTGACCGGCACCGGGCACTGCCACCCGAAGGTGGTGGCCGCGGCGCAGAAGCAGGTGGCCACGCTGGTGCATGGCCAGTACGCCATCATGAAGCACCCGCCGCTGCTGGAAATGGCGGAGAAGCTCGGCGAGCGCATGCCCGAGGGGCTGACGTCGGTCTTCTTCTCCAACGCCGGCACCGAAGCGGTGGAGGCCTCCATCCGCCTGGCACGTCAGGCCACCGGCCGGCCGAACATCATCACGTTCCAGGGCTGCTTCCACGGCCGCACCATGGGCTCGTTGTCCACCACCACGTCCAGCGTGGGGCTGCGCGCGGGGGTTCAGCCCATCATGGGTGGCGTGGTGGTCGCGCCGTTCCCCAATGCTTTCCGGCTGCGGATGGACGAGAAGACCGCCACCGAGCACTGTCTGCGCGAGCTGGACAACATCCTGCACACCCAGTCGGCGCCGGCCGAGACGGCTGCAATGCTGATCGAGCCCATCCAGGGCGAGGCGGGTTACGTGCCGGCCAACACCGAATTCATGAAGGGCCTGCGCGAGATCTGTGACCGTCACGGCATTCTGCTGATGATGGACGAGGTGCAGGCGGGATACGGCCGCAGCGGCCTGTTCTGGGGGCACCAGCACTTCGACGTGGTGCCGGACGTGGTGATCAGCGCCAAGGGGCTTGCCAGCGGCTTCCCGCTGTCGGCCATGGTGGCGCGGCAGGACATCATGGAAAAGGGCTGGCCCGGATCCCAGGGCGGCACCTACGGCGGCAACGCCGTGGCCTGTGCCGCGGCACTGGCGACCCTGGAAGTCTACGATGAAGAGAATCTGGTCGAGAATGCCGCCGTGCAGGGGCAGCGGCTGCGCAAGCATCTGGATGAGATCCAGGCCGACAACCCGGCCATCGTCGACGTGCGCGGCAAGGGCCTGATGATCGGCACGGAGATTGCCGATGCCGATGGCAACCCGGACGGTGAGCGCGCCGCGCGGATTCTCCAGGAAGCGGAGAAGCGTGGGCTGGTCATGATCCGCTGCGGGGCCTATGGCGGCCAGATCATCCGTTGGCTGCCGCCGTTGATCGTCAACGGTGATCAGATTGATGAAGGTGTGAACATCTTTGCTGACGCGCTCAAGGCATCGGCGTAGCATGCCCAGTCGACCGGGCCGGGGTATGCTGCCCCGGCCCGCCGTATTCAGGGCCGGCGCGTTGCCGTCCGATGTAACTGAATGGTAAGGGTTTGCAGAGCAACCCGAGGAGAACCGGAGACCCATGGATCTTGCTTCGATTCGCAACGCGTATCGCCGTTACGCCAATCACTACGATCGTGTCTTCGGCCCGGTCTTTGCCCAGGGGCGGCGTTTCGCCATCGAGACCCTGAACGAAAAGCCGGGGCAACGGGTGCTGGAAGTGGGCGTGGGCACCGGCATCTCTCTGCCGGACTACCACCCCAGTACGCGTATTGTCGGCATCGACATCTCGCCGGAGATGCTGGCAAAGGCCGAAGTCCGCGCCCGGGAGGAGTGTCCGGAAGGGCAGGTGGAAGACCTGCTGGTGATGGACGCCGAGGAGCTGGATTTCCCGGACAACAGTTTCGACAGCGTCGTTGCCATGTATGTTGCCTCGGTGGTGCCGAACCCGGACCGCCTGGTCAGCGAGATGCGCCGCGTCTGCAAGCCGGGCGGGGATATTCTCATCGTCAACCACTTCGCCTCGCGCAACCCGGTGCTGCGTGGCCTCGAGAAGGGGCTGCGGCCGCTGTCCAAACTGGTCGGCTTCCGGCCCGACATGGATCTGGATACCCTGCCGCAGCACGAGGGCTTCGAGCGGCTGTCCGTGCGCAAGGCCAATCTCTTCGGTTACTGGAAGCTGGTGCACTACCGCAACGGTGATGTCGCCGACGAACAGGACGACGCCCCGCGCGCGGCCGTGGGCCGGTAACCCGCGCCTGACACTGGCCGGGATGGCGCTCAACGGCGCCATCGCCTGATCGGAGCGCGTCTCCACCGTGGACGTCATTCTTACCATCGCACTGCCGTTCTTCGCCCTGATCTTCACCGGCATGATCGCGGGGCGCACGCCGCTCATGCCCGGCGAGACGATCACCGGGCTCAACAAGTTCGTGTTCTTCTTTGCCCTGCCGGCACTGTTGATCAGCAGCATCGCCGAGGCGCCGGTGGAGGATCTGGGCGACCCGGCGCTGTTTCTGGCGTGGCTGCTGCCCGGGGTGGCGTTGTTTGCCCTGACCTACTGGCTCATGCGCGCCCTGTTCGGCGGCAGCGCCGGGCGGCGCGCGGTGCAGGCGCTGGCAGCCAGTTTTGCCAACGTGGGCTTCGTCGGACTGCCGCTGGTGATCGCCGCGCTCGGCAACGAGGCCACGCCCGCTGCGGCAGTTGTCATCGTGGTGGATACCGCGATCATGATCGGCATTGCCACGGCCATCATCGAGGTGGACAAGGGCGGCAGCGGCAGCCTCATGCGGGCCGTGCGCACGGCGGTCCAGGGCGTGGTGCGCAACCCGCTGATCGTCGCCTCGGTCTTCGGCACACTGCTCAGTGCCTTCGCCGTGTCCATCCCCGGGCCGGTGTTCTCCTACCTGGAGCTGCTGGGTGCCGCCGCGGGGCCAGCCGCACTGTTTGCGCTGGGCGCGACCCTGGCGCGTCAGCCCCTGGGCGAGCAGGTCGGCGCGACCGGCATCATCGTCTTTCTCAAGCTTGTGGTGCACCCGGCGCTGGTGTGGGGAGCGACCGTGCTGCTGGGTCTGCCACCCACGTGGCAGGCAGCGCTGGTGATCATGGCATCGCTGCCCGTGGCGGCGAACGTCTACGTCCTCGCCCAGCGCTACCAGGTGAACGTGGCCGGTGCGTCCACGGCGATCCTCGTCTCCACGGTCATTGCCGTGGCCACGGTCTCGGTGGTGCTGCACCTGATACTGGAGTAGGCAGGCAGGGCTTTATCGCCGGGACGATTCCCGGTACATTCCAGAGTTGGAAGGCAGCCAAGGAACAGGCTGGCTTGGATAACACAGGGAGAAGTGACCATGAGCATGCAGGATGCGGATAGCCCGCAAATCCCCGAGGCGTTGTTACGACAGGCCGATGTCACGACGCCCGACACCCACCGTTGTTTCCGCATCAGACTTCCCGGGATTCCCATCAGCCGGATCGAGGTTGAGTCGCTTGAAAGCGAGCAGCACGCAGTCAACGACGACTACGTGTTCACAGTGCTCGTCAGCATTCTCGGCGTATCGCCGTCTCCGGATGAGCTGTTGGGCGGGCCGGCCACACTGGCGTTGAGCCTGGAGCCGGATCCGGCCGTGGTTCATGGCGTGGTGACGGCGGTCGAGGATGTAGGTGAGCGCGCCTCAATGCGCCAGCAGCGGATCGTGCTGCAATCGCCGCTGAGCCGGGCGGCGCGGCGTGTGACCGACAGGGTGTTTCGCCGACACACGGCCGTAGACATTGTTCGCAGTGTGCTCGAAGAGGATGTCGACGGTCTTGCCGATATTGTCGTTGACGTGGAAGACGAGCCCCCGCCGCTGCCAATGACGGTACAGCACGGTGAAACGGACCTGGCATTCGTCCGGCGTGTGTTGTCTCGGGCGGGGCTATGCCTCGTGGTACGCCAGGACAGAGAGAGTGCCTCGATCGTCATTGGTGATCGGCTGGAGGGGGCGGGCGAAGGCGAGGACGAAGGCTGGCCACTGCAGCTGCGCTACGAGCGTCAGAGCGGGCAGGTCAGGGCGAGTGGTGACACGGTATACGCTCTCCGGGACCGATCCTCCGAGCAGCCCACGCGTGTCGAGGTCAGGGATTTTGACCCGGACCACCCGGATGAAACCCGTCCCGGTGAGGCGTCGAGCGCACTCGGGAGCGACGGTGGGCGGCTGCACGTCCACGGTCAGTCCAGGGGTGGGAACGATGCGCGGGCGTCCTACGCGGCGCTGGTGCAGGCCGGATACGATAGCAAGCGACGAGAGGTGGAGATCCAAACCGGGAACCCCAGGCTTGCGCCCGGGGTGCGTGTGACGATTGGTGGCCATCCACTGGAGAGGGTCAACGACACCTACGTTGTCCTGGAAGCCACTCATCAGGGCAACCAGGCAGACGTCATTCACGGCGATACGGGCGGAGAGCGGGCGACCTACACCTGCGTGGCTCGACTCATTCCTGCTTCGATCGGTTATACGGGCGTGCCCGAGCCGCAGCGAACAGAACCGGGATTGATGGTTGGCAGGGTTGAAGGGGCGTACGAAGACCGGGCCGACCTCAATGACGAAGGGGCCTATCGGGTAAGGCTCGGGCTGGATCAGGGCGATGCCCCGGAAGCCGACGCCAGCCCACGCGTGCGTCTGATGCAGCCGTACGGCGGTGAACAGTCTGGGATGCATTTTCCTTTGCAGGCGCGCACTCAGGTTGCCATTGCCGGATTGAATGGCGATGTGGATCGTCCTGTCATCCTCGGTGCACTTCCGCACGCCGGCCAGAACCCGCCAGTCACCACCGCGAACCCCTACGAGCATGTGCTAAGGACGCCGGCCGGGCACCAGCTCACCATGGACGATAAACCGCGCCGTGAACGGGTCTCGCTCGCTGGCGCTCAGAACGCCGGTCGTCTGACTATGAGCGCGGATCCGGAAGAGCGGCTCGTTTCACTGAAAACCGAACAGGGAGATCTTGAGCTCCACGCCGGACAGGACATGAACGTCAGCGTCGGTGGCGACCGCGCGGTGGAGGTGGGCGGCGAACATACCGTCACCGTCGGCGATGACTACGTTCTCCGCACTGAGGAAGGCGGCATGGAATGGAATGCAGGCGGCGCCCTCGATGTGGCCGCGGAAGAAGGGGACCTGCTCCAGGAAGCGACGGACGGTTCGGCCACCATGCGGTCGCACGGAGAGATGCTGCTCGAGGCGGGGGATGGTCTGACGGTCACCGCCACGGAAGGCGATACGGTGGTCATGTCGGAGTCAGGATCGGTGGCGTTCGAGGTTGAGGGGGATCTGGAGTTATCCAGTGCCGGCGATATGAGAATCGGCAGTGGGATCACGATTCGGGAGAATGGTGATCTGGCCGTGAAGGGCGAGAACATCGACTTCAGTGCTGGCCGAATCACGATCACCGCCGACGAGATCAACAGCAACTGAATGACAACGGCAGGGAGTCGCCGTGATGAATCGCCTGGGAAAGCAAGCCTTGCCGGAAGCGTCGTTGGCGCTGAATGGCCGGGAATATCGAGTAACCATTCTGGACGTTCGGGAGTGGGTTTCCCGGCCGTTTCGCTGCTGGGCCTACGTGGCGCTGGATGAACACACCGATGCGCCGGATCCGGATGCCGTGGTGGGCCGCGAAGCGGTGCTGCGCTGGAGTAACGGCGACTGGGGAGAGCGTCACCGTGGCGGTTTGGTGACGAGCCTGCGTGGTGGAGACTGCCCGGACACCGGCCGCAGGTATTTCGAGGTCGTGGTGGAGCCGCGGTTGGCCTCTTTGCGTAACGGAGAGGATACCTGTCTCTTTACCCGCGTCAATGTCGATGCCTTCGTTCAGGAGCGACTCTCCGGTGTTGGCTACGGCCCGCCACACGAGCTGGTCTGGCGGGCTACAGGGGTGCCTTACCGGCGCCTTCTGCTACAGGCGCAGGAAAGTGAGTTCGAGCTGCTCCAGCGCACGCTGGCTAGGGCGGGCGTCTGTTACGCATGGGATGACGGGCCTGCTGAGCAGGTCCGGTTCGTTGATGATTCCCGCGACCTGCCCCTGAGGGAGGAGGTGATCTCGCTCTCGCCGGAGTTGACCCCTGTGGCTCCGTTCGGAGAACACGGGTTCAACCGTTATCGTATCGGCAAGCGCCTCGTGCCCGATCCACCACCCCTGGTTCATGAGCGCCTTTGGGAGGATGGTGGCACCGTTGCCCGTGTGCGCCAGCAGCGTGCCGAGGCCGAGCGTTACCTGTTCCGCGCGTGGGGGCCGCAGGCGGACCTCCGGGCCGGACTGCGGATCAAGGTCCAGGGGCTGTCGCGCTCAGGAGATGCGCTTGATCCTGCGGAGATGGGGTTGCAGCTGATTACCTACGCGCACCATCGTCTCAGTATCGAAACGGACGACCAGGGCGCGCGGAAGAAGGTGAGTGTTGTCCGTGGCGGTTACGAAGTGTATGTCGAGGGGGTTCCGGACTCCATCGTCTACCGCCCCCCGGAGCCCCGTGTCCGTCCGCGACCGATGGTGATGAGTGCGAAGACGGCTTCCCAGAGCCCTGACCGTCCGGATGCACTCCGGAACGGCGGGGTTCGTGCTCAGGTGGCCGATCATGGTGACCACGATCAGCCTCTGGCGCGCATGACGCCTTACAACAGTGGTGGACGCCGCAAACCTGGCTGGTATACGCCTTTGACGGCGGGCAACCGTGTGCTGGTGTCCTGCCTCGATCATGATCCCGACATGCCAGTGGTGATGGGCGTCATTTCCACTGCCCGTAATCGCCATATCGCCGCCGCTTCTGCGGGGCGGCACGGTGGTTATGTGACGAACGCCGGGCAGGGGTTGCGGATCGAGGGCGCCGGCAGGCAACAGGCTGAGGACAGCCGCGTCATGCTGCATACCGTGAACGGCGACGGCGTATTCGAGATCTCGTCCGCCGGTGAGCGGATCGAGCGGGATCTCATACGCCTGGCGACCGAGCGGGGATTGCTTGAGCTCGAAAGCGGTGGCGACCAGGCCGAGCGGGCTGGTCACCGCCGGTCAGATACGGTCGGCAGCAGCGAGCGAATGACCATTGGTGATGGATTTCGCCTCCGGGGCGAATCGGATGTCCATGTCCGCTCAGCCTCGGCGCTGCGCATGGTGGGGCGAGAGGGGGTCAACCTCGCCAGCGCTGCCCGCCTGCAGATGACGGCCAGCCGTGCCATTCGTGTGGAAGGCGGTGATGGTGCCCGCGTTCGGCTGAACGGTGGCAATGGTGTGTGGCGTACCCTCGGTGGCGCCGCCACGTTGCAGGGCGCACGGGCAATCAGCCTGACAAGCCGTAACGGTAAGGTGACGTTGCGAAATGCTGCCGGCACCGCAGCCGTTGCCGTGCACAGCGATGGCCGTGTCAGATTTCAGGGCGAGCGCATACAGGTGAGCGCAAGCGGCGCAGTGAACTTCTCCGGCGACATGGACTACCGGGCAGGGGCTACAGTGCAGGAGCCCTCCATCAGCCTGATCCCCGGCGAGCCTACGCCACTCCCGAAGGTCACCGGCGGAGGTGCCGCCCGTATTCACGCCCTCGACTGGCCGAGGTGGATGGAGCCGGAGCAGACCGTGCCGGTTTCGTTCACCGCCGAGCGTTTCGAGGACGGCGACATCGCGACGGTTAAACTCTATCGCGCTGACGGCAGTGGACGAAGGATCGGAGAGCCGATCGCGGAAGAGTCCGTCACACTTGCGGCAGGACGCACTCTGTACCAGACCGAACTCACCATCCCCTCAGGTGGTGGCGGATGCTGTGACCCGGGAGCGGCCTCTGCCGGTTTGCGCTTCGACGTGGAAGCGGAAGGGACTCGCAGCCTGAGCCTCTCCGAGGTGGCGACGATCAGGCAGGGCGTGTGGTTCCGGTTCGAGGACGTGCCCGGCGTCGACCCGGGCATCCTCAAGGGCTGGTTGCGGCAGATGCCACAGGACGATGACGAAACAGGGGAGCCGGGGCCGTGGCATGACACCACCGTTGCCGCGGACGGCCTGTTGCGTTTCCCGCCCATGGATAGTGGTCGACCCATGGAGCTGCGACTGGCGTATCGGGTGGATCCGGAGCGCCACGGCGGCACCGAATGGATCGATGCGGGCATCTATGCCCTGGTCGGCGATGATCTGGATGCCGAGCATCGCGTCACTCCCGGTACGCCCTGTGTGTTCCAGATCGACGGCCCCCTGGCCGAGCCATTGACCATCCGTTGTCTCCCACCACCGGTGATGGTCAACCTGCGCCCTGACCCGGATAACGCCCCGGAGCCTGAGTACCGCCTGACCGATGAGCAGCTCGACTACTTCAAAGCGCTGGGGAATGCGGTTCTTTTCATCCACGGTTATCAGGTTGATCAGGGCACCCTGCCTGACGTCATTCGCGGGGCGAGCCTGGAGCAGATCAGCCTGACAACATATCGATGGGAGGCGGAAACGGACAGTCTGTTGCGTCGGGGCTCCGCACTTGATGAGGAGCTCATGGAAGCAAACTGGCCCAGGCTGAGCTATCAGCCGTGGGGGTTGCGGGACTATGTGCTGGAGCCGCGACTTGACGCGGCGGCCGAGCTGAACGGCACCGGCGCCTGGCGCTGGCTACTGAGCATGGAGCACAACCTGAACCGCGCCGCGGGCCTGGACGACGGTGACACCGACGAGTGGCGCTGGGACCGTTACACGCGGTGTGTCGGTGTGACCTGGAGCGGGGATCACGGGGCGACGGCCTTCAAGGATTCCGAGGTCAACGCGGTGACAGCGGGGCGGCGCCTCGTTCCGCTGATAAGGCAATTGCATCAGGCCGGTCTTGGGATCAGCCTCGTGACCCACTCTCTGGGCGCCCGTGTTGCGCTCTCCGCACTGAACATCCTCGCCCAGGCCGGGGAAGAGGGCATCGTCGGCAACGTCGTGCTATGGCAGGCGGCGGTTGCACAGACAGCGTTACTCCCTGACCCGGACCAGGCCCGGCCACATGGTGGCGATACCCAGGGGGAACCCGATGAAGCGCCCCTGCGGGATGTGCTCGGCACCGCCAACTTTCCGCTGGCCTACAAGGCGGCGGAAAGGACGCTGGTCCTCCATACCAACCAGGACAACATCCTTGGCGACCATGACGACGGATCCGCATGGCACGCCTGGACGGAGGGCGAGCATGCAGAGCTTCTCGGCGGGGCTGTCGGTGGCTGGTATCGGAATCGCGAGGTCTGGCTGTCGATGGAGCGTGCCCTCGAGCCGATTCTGAGACCCTTGCTGGGCGATCTCTATCGACCGGTCCAGCTGAATCCCTGGCCAGAGGAAACGCAGAGGCAGTACGCGCGGCGGGTCGAGCGGTTTGTCGAGACCATGCCGGTGCGTGAAGCCTGGAAGCGGGTGCGTGATGCAATGATCCGGGAGATGGACCGGATCGAGCAACGGTATTCGAGGGGCGGGCCTCTGCTGGTCGAGTACGACCTGTTGGAACCGATTTCCATGGACGGCGAGCTTCTCTCCAGATCCAACCCGCAACACGTTGCCCGGCTTAAGCGGTACATGGATGGCCTGTTCCTGTGTTGGCTGGCGCGGTTCAACCGGCTCGACTCGCATGCGCTCGGCCATCACATGATCGATACGTCCCTGCTCGACGACGTGATTCAGGGCCAGTTATCGACCCGCAGCCTGCTGCGGGGCGTAGGGAGGGTGGTCGGCACGGTCGTCGCATCTGTCGGGTTGGGCATCATGAGTTGGTACAGGAGCGTACCGAAGTCCATGCCGGCGCTGGGGTATGCAAGACCATATAGAACAGGCGGTGTTGATGCTCTCGAACAGGAAGGTCGATTGTGGTTCGTCGATCAAGAGGACCTTCTGAGAACACACAGTGGCATGCGTGTTCCCGAGGGGTTGCATAGTCGAGAAAGAGACGGCAACACGCTCTTTGAGCGGATTTATCAGGAAGAAATAGTGGAGGGTTCCCTGATGCGCTCCATGGCTTTCGGCAAGTGGACACGGGAAGAATGAAATCGCCGAGAACGGTTCTTGTAATACTCCTGTCCACTGCGGGCGCCTTCTTTTTTGTCGTGCCCAACTCCACGTGGGATCACGTTCAGCTGGGCTGGCCGCAGCCGGGGCCGGCGCAGGTGGTCAGTGTCTCGGAGGACGGGCGCTGGGTGGTGAGCTCGCACGCGGACAACCGGATTGTGCTGTGGGATGTCGAGGAGCGGCGCAG